>JAZRYN010000051.1:0-7767 GCA_045600745.1 Lachnospiraceae bacterium | reverse complement strand
GAAGTTTATTTCGCGCTGCAGTCGGGGACCATTGACGCTCAGGAAAACGCGGCGGACACCTGTGTCGGCGCCAACTTCCAGGAGGTCCAGAAATACCTTGCCTGCACCAACCATATCCTGTACTGCAACCAGATCTGCATTAACAAGGATGCCTATGCCAACCTTGATCCTGCCTATCAGGCAGCTCTTGATCAGGCTGTTGCCGACGCCATCGCTTACATGCGTCCTCAGCTTGAGTCCATTGACAAGGAAAACAAGGACATCCTGGTCAAGGGCGGCATGACGCTCATTGAGTACGATGAAGATTTCTACAATTCCATTCTCGAACTTGACGGGGTCAAAGCCCTCTATACCAAGATCGACGGCGACACCAACGGCCTTGCCAATCTGCTGATGGATGCTCTCGGCTAAGCGCTCAGTCGGCTGACTTAGATCAAGATGCCCTAACGGCAAGGGCGGTGTCGTCTGACGGCTCCCCCTTGCCGTTTCAAAAGCAAAGGTAGAGGAAAATGGAAACGCAATCTCGCGGAAAAGG
Source organism: Lachnospiraceae bacterium (assembly GCA_045600745.1). Lineage (GTDB taxonomy): Bacteria > Bacillota > Clostridia > Lachnospirales > Lachnospiraceae > UBA6987. The sequence continues at coordinate 7,232 of JAZRYN010000051.1, read as the reverse complement.
GATCTTTTTTCTGTTTCTGACTTTTTTTCTGTGGGGCAGCCTATATGTAGGAGCAAAGCTGCTTTCCGGAAAGCTGCAGCCGATGACGCTGGCCTGCTTTCGCTGTGCGGTGGGATGCATTCCGCTGCTGATCATGGCAAAGCCACATTGGAAAAAGATCGAAAAAGCGGACAGAAGATACTTCCTGATCATCGGCATTATGGGATATTTCCTGACCTGGGACATGGTTCAGGTCGGAATCGCGCTCACGGGAGCCTCTACGGCAGCTTTAGTGAATTCTTTCAATCCGGTTTCCATCATGCTGCTTGCAGCGCTGATCCTTAGGGAAAGAATAACTCCGGTCAAGATCCTCTGTCTTGTGCTGGCGATGACAGGTGCGCTGATCGTTACCAACGGTGCGGAAGGCGACGCAGCGGCTGCCGGGATCGTTATTACGTTTCTGGCGACATTAACATGGGGCACGGCATCCGTCTATATGCGCCGTCTCACCGCAGCGTATCCGCCTATCATGATCACCGCCTGCGGCATGCTGATCGGGCTTTGCTGCCATATCCCCGTAGGGATAATTACGGCGATCCAATCCCCGCCGGAGCTGGGCTTTCGTGAGATCTGCATTCTTCTCTATCTCGGGATCATCGGCTCCGGACTCGCACAATTCACCTGGACGAGGAGCCTCCGGCAGTTCTCCGCAAGTACCTGTTCGCTTTTTTACCCTTTGCAGGCGGTCTTTTCCGCGATCCTCGGCGCAGCCTTGCTGAAGGAAAGGTTTACGGCCCGATTCTTTATCGGACTGATCTTTGTTTCGGCCGATGTTGCGATCTGCACATGGGAAACGATGCGAGGGCATAAAAGGCATTGACTTTGATAGGATACCACGTAATGAAATGATAAGGAGTGACAAAAAATGGCAAGAAAGTTTTCTCTCGCTTACCTGACTATTCCCGGTACCGACCCGGTATCTCAAATTAAGATCGCCAAAGAGGCGGGCTATGATTCCGTAAGCCTTCGAACCATCCCGATGCATCTGCCCGGCGAGCCGGAATTCCTGCCCGATAAGGATCCGGAGCTTTTTGACGCGATCAAAAAAGCGCTCAAGGAATATGATATGCCGCTGATGGACATTGAGCTGGCACGTGTCCGCAAGGATCTGGACATCAATGAGTACCGCCCAGCCTTTGAGACAGCCGCAAAGCTCGGGGCTACCGATGTACTCGGAAGCATCTGGACGCGTGACAGGGCATGGTATACCGACACGGCAGGCAGGATCGCCGATATGGCTAAGGAATTCGGACTTTGCTATAATATTGAATTTCTTCCCTGGGCAGGCGTCCGCAGCCTGCAGGAGGATATCACCTTGATTGATGACCTGGGCCGCGACAATGCGTTTGTTATGGTCGACACGCTCCACGCCGGCCGCGCCGGGGTCACCGCTGACGAGCTTGCCCGCACGCCGGCGAAGTATTTCCGCTTTATCCATCTGTGCGACGGTCCTGCCGGTCCCGACGGCGATCCCGTGCTTGACAACATTAAGGATGAATTGATGCTGTTTACGGCGCGTGAAGGCCGCCTTTATCCGGGAGAGGGCGTCATGGATATTGCCGGGATGGTCAAAGCTATGCCGCCCATTCCTTTTTCTATCGAGCTGCCTAACCTGAAAGAAATGTCCGTGCGCGGGGCAGCCGGTCATGCCGCCCGCTGCCTGGAGGCGGCGAAGGCTTATTTCAAAGCAAACGGTATTGAATAAATCGGACAAAAAGCAGAGATGCGTGTGCGCCTCTGCTTTTTTGCTGCAAGAAAAACAATGTAAAAAATTCATCATTCTATTGCAATTCGGGCTTTCTCCGATATAATAAAAATAATCAGAGAAGGGACAGATCGGCAATGAATCTGCAGCAGCTATACTATTTCAAAACGATTGCGGAGCTTGAGCATTATACTAAGGCCTCAGAGGTGCTTTCCGTCAGCCAGTCAAGCCTCAGCCACGCGATACAAAGTCTGGAGGAAGAGCTGAACGTCAAGCTTTTTGCCCGGCGCGGGCGTAACGTCGTCTTGACCAAATACGGGAAAATGCTTCTTCCTTATGTGACGCAGTCGATCGATACGCTGGAAGACGGGCTTACGAGGCTTGCCGAGGAGATCGACCCCGAGACAGGCTCGGCGACGATTGCCTGTTTTCCGTCGCTTGCCGAATTTTTACCGGACATGATCGTGCGTTATGTTTCGGAAACGAATTGTACGAACGTGCATCTTCAGACCAATCAGGAACCGACCTACTATGCGCTGCGCGATCAGCTGTTAAACGGAAAGGTCGATCTTGTTTTTGCAACTAAGATCGATGATCCGAAGATCGGCTGCACGCGTATCGGCGTGCACGATCTGGTCCTGCTTGTTCCGAAGGATCATTATCTTTCCGCCTATGATACGGTCGATCTGAAAGAGCTCGACGGAATGGATTTTATTGCCTTCAGCAAGGACAGCCAGCTCCGCCATCAGGCAGACCGTTACTTTGCCCGCATAGGAATAAGACCCAATATTACCATGGAAACCGCGCAGGACATTATTATTTTCGGGCTTGTCGCGGCAAGCCACGGGGTCGCGGTCGTTCCTTATCCGCTCGGCGGAACCCCGTATAATACAAAGATCGTTCATATTGCGGGAGCCGACAGACCCAGCCGAAATCTGTATCTGATGTGGAACAAAGCAGAATACCTTCCGCCGGCCGCACAGCGCTTCCGTGACTTTGTCATAAAGAGCGGTCTGGTCTTTGATGAATATCGCGCAAGAAACGGAATCGAATGAGGAAAAACGGTCCGTCCCGAATAGAGCAATTCTGTTCAGGACGGTTCTTTTTTTGTATGGAATCATGCATAAAATCGAACAATAGGTGCAAACTCGGCATTAGACGAGGGAGGGGAAGGATACTATAATTTTCATAGGATCAATCGTAATGCTTTCATGGACTGCTCCTATGGCGCAGCAGGAGGTAAATCTGCTTTAGCGGAGGATCAAGAATAATGGGTAAAAAGCTGGTTGCGGACCTAATGACCGACTATCTGGAACGGCGGGACGTCAAGTATGTGTTTGGCCTTTGCGGGCATACGGTCATCGGTATGCTTGACGCTTTATCCCGCAGCACGAAGGTCAAGTATATTTCCAATCGCCACGAGGCGGTTGCTTCTCTGGCGGCTGACGGTTATGCACGCCTGACGCACAAGGCGTCTGTTGTCATGTGCCATCTAGGCCCCGGCATTACCAATGTGCTCACGGGGGTTGCCAATGCCGCCTTTGATTCTATCCCGATGGTCGTGATCGCGGGCGATGTCCCGTCTTATTATTTCGGCAAGCATCCTCATCAGGAGGTCAATATGCACGGGGATGCCACACAGTACAAGATCCTTGAGCCCGTGTGCAAACGCTGTTGGCGTGTGGATGATCCGGAAGCGCTTCCGGAGATCATGGACAAGGCATTCCGGCTTGCCGAATCGGGCCGCCCGGGTCCGGTGCTGATCGATATGCCGATGGATATGTTTTCGCGTGAAGTCGAGGAGGATCAGTGGGCGCGCACCTACCGGGACAGCCGCGTGACCATAAAACCTGCCCTCGCTCCCGATGCGGTAAAGGCGATCGTAAGGAAGCTGATCGAGGCGAAGGCTCCCGTGATTCACGCCGGAGGAGGCATCCTGCTCGCGCAGGCCTCCGAGGAGCTTGCCGCATTCGCCGAGTTTCTCGACATTCCTGTCTCCCGCACGCTGATGGGGCAGGGCTGCCTTTCCGACCGTCATCCGCTGATGATCGGGCAGACCGGTTTTTGGGGACTTGAACACACCCATTCCTTCACGGTCAATGCGGACGTCATCCTTGGTCTCGGTACCCGCTTTGCCGAGGCCGACAGCTCCAGCTGGTATCAGGGCGTGACCTTTGACCCGACAACTACGACTTTCCTGCAGATCGATATCGATCCCACTGAGATAGGACGCAATTATCCCGTAGAGATCGGCGCGGTCGCTGATCTGAAAATAGCGCTTGCGCAGCTGCTCGAGGAGGCAAAACGCGTCTGCCCGGACGGGATCCGGCGTAAGGGACTGCGTGAAAACATCGCTGCGGCCAAGGCGGCGTTCAAGGCGTCCAATGCTGCCGTCTCCCATGATGACCGCTTCCCGATGACGCCGCAGCGCATTCTTAAGGATGTCAAGGAAACGATCCCGGAGGATGCGGTTATTTTCACCGACGTCGGCTGGAATAAAAACGGCGTAGCGCAGCAGTTCGATATCACCATTCCCGGCACGATCCATCACTCCTCCGGTCTTGCAACAATGGGCTTCGGGGCATCGGCCGTGCTTGGCGGCAAGTTAGCGGCACCGGACAAGATCTGTCTGACCCTTACCGGAGACGGAGGCTTCGGCGTCAATCCGACGTGCCTGGCAACGGCAGTTGAGCAGGGGATCGCCTGTACGTGGGTCGTCATGAACAACTGTGCGTTCGGAACCATTGCCGGCTTAGAAAACGGCAGCTACCATACGAAGTTCGGCACGGAATTTCGTACGCCGGACGGAAAGGTCTATTCCCCCAACTGGGCGGAGGTCGCCAAAGCCTACGGCGTAGAGGGCGTCCGCGTCGAAACCGCTGCGGAATTCAAGCCGGCCATGGAACGGGCCGTCACAGCGAACAAGGCGGGCAAGCCGTTCCTGGTCGAAGCGATCATGGAAAACATCGCCGTTCCGACGCCGGGCTGCTGGAACATTAACGATATTTATCGTCCGAGCGATCTGGTCGTCAACGGCAAGCTGGTGAAGAAAGAAGACGACTGCTATATCACACCGAATCACACGAAATCACACCAGACAAAGTAATGCCATGATTCAGCACAAAAAAGCGGTCAATCACTTTGACCGCTTTCGGCATAAAGGATGATCAGTTTTTTGATAACGCATAATGCTCAACGATGTAGTTGCGCACCCGCTTAACGGCAGGAGAGAAGGAACGGTTTTTCATCCAGGTAAAATAGACCGTTCGAAAAAGCCTCTGCCCGTTGTCTTCAATGGGGATCGTGACGACCTTTTCGCTTTCCATTGCAGGGACCTGCGGAAGAATGGAAACGCAGAAGTTCAGCGAAACGTATTGCAGCGCAGCGTTGCACTCGCGGACAACGAACATGGTATTCGGGATGGCCCCGTTCCTGGTATACAGCTTGTCAACGAGAATGCGGAGGGAACTGCTGCGGTCGAGCATAACGATCGGCTCACGAAAGAAATCGGCAAAGGCGACCTTGCTGCGATCAGCGAGCGGATGCCTTTTCGGCACGGCAAGATAGAGCGGCTGCTGCATCACCGGAACCGATTCCAGCCAATCATCCTGATGCATGCAGAAGGCGAGTTCTATTTCGCCCTGCTTGAGCTGATCAAGGATCTCATGCGACGTCGCCTCGGCAAACTGGAAACGAAGACTTTTGTTTTCGGCGACACGGTAAAGGTCCTCGACTAACGACGGAATCAGCGTGGCGGAAATCGAATGGAAGTAGCCGAGGCGGATATCCTGCTGCGCGGAGCCGGAGAGCTGCCGCAGCTCTTCAACGCCATCGTTGAGGGTGGCAAGCACCGTTTCCACATAGGGGAGAAAATGCTCACCGAAAACCGTCAGCGTGACCTTGCGGTCTTCCTTGGAAAAAAGCTTGACGCCGAGCTCCTTCTCGAGCTCATTGATGGAATAGCTGAGACTCGGCTGAGCGATATGCAGCTCTTCGGCTGCCCTGGTGTAATGCAGCACATGGGCAAGCGTTTTGAAATATTGCAGCTGAACGAGCGTCATCGGAGAACCTCCCTTGGCAGCGGTAATGAACTATGTCCATTATAATACGTTTTATTTTCGGAAGCAAGCGAAGAGATAGATTCTCTCTATGCATACCTAAATATCTGATATTGGACAGCAAAAAATGCCTGACCTATAATGATTTCTGTATTAAGGAAGCCTGATAGCTAAGGAAACTTTTTGAAAAAGGAGACACGATTATGGCACATGACGTCATGCAGGAAGATATTCTGCATATTGAGGAAATGGTCGCTCGTGCAAAAGCAGCGGCAAAGGTGATCGAGACTTATGATCAGGCCCGTGTCGATCATCTGGCACAGGCGGTGGCAGCAGCGCTGTATCCGCTTAAGATCTGGGGCGAGCTGTGTGATGAAGCCGTGGATGAAACCCACCTCGGCGATAAGGTCACCAAACGCAATAAACGCAACAAGCTCAAACTCATTCTGCGGGATTGTCTGCGCAATCCTTCGGTCGGGATCATTGAAGAGATTCCCGAAAAGGGCCTTGTTAAGTACGCAAAGCCTGTCGGCGTGATTGCCTCCCTTGTTCCGACGACCAATCCCTGCCTGACACCTGCCGGTCAGGGCATTTATGCCGTCAAGGCCCGCGATGTCGTCATCTTTTCTCCGCATCCGAGAGCCAAGAAGGTAACCGCAAAGTGCGTTGGTCTTATGAGGGAAGCCCTTGTCAGGGAAGGCGCACCTGCGGACATTTTCCAGGTCGTTGAGGAGCCCAGCATTGCTCTTTCTCAAGAGCTGATGAAGAGAGCGGACCTTGTTATTGCTACAGGCGGACGTCCGATGGTCAAGGCCGCCTATTCCTCCGGCACGCCGGCTTTCGGTTCCGGTGCCGGCAATGCGACTGAGGTCATCGATGAGACCGCCAATACGCCCGAACGTATCGCGGAGGTGGCCCGCAACTGCCGTATCTCCAAGACATCGGACTTTGGCTCCGGCTGCTCTTGCGACGGAAATATTATCTGCCACGCTTCGGTTTATGACGATTTCGTCAAGGCGCTGGTCGCCGAGGGGGCTTACATTGCCGATCCCGAAGAAGCGGAAAAGCTGAAGCTCGTCATGTGGGATGAGACCGGTCACCGCCTGCCCTACACCGTTGCGATTTCTCCGCAGAAGCTGGCCGAGACTGCCGGCTTCACCATCCCCGAAGACCGCAAGTTCATCGCTGTCACCGGCGGCGGGCTTAAGGATATCGGTAAGGAGCATTTCTTCTCCTCTGAAAAGCTCACCACGCTCATGGCGCTGTTCAAATATGACGGCGAATTCGAGAATGCCCTTGATATGGTCCGCGCGATCTATGAGGTAGGCGGGAAGGGACACTCCTGCGGGGTCTATTCCTTTGATGACGACCACATTCATCGTCTTGGCCTGATGGCGCCCGTTTCCCGTATCATGGTCCGTCCGCCCAAC
>JAZRYN010000050.1:0-6345 GCA_045600745.1 Lachnospiraceae bacterium | reverse complement strand
GATATCCATGTCCTCTCCGCCGGTATCGCTGACCTTCTGCTTGTCCGCAAATGCGCGGATATCGGCGATCCGGTCACGGAGCCTGCCCGCCTCTTCATAGTCAAGCGCCTCGGCGGAGGCCTTCATTTTTTCCTCTAACATACGGATGACCGGCGCAATGTCGCCCTTCAGAAAGCGTCTGGCACAGGCAACATTCCCGCCGTAGGCTTCCGGCGTTACGAGCCCCGTGCAGGGCGCCGGGCAGCGGTGCATATCATAGTTCAGGCAGGGTCGTTCCTTCCCGCAGCTTTCCGGCAGCTTGCGGCTGCAGGTACGAAGACAGAACAGAGACTGCAGCAGCCGGGAGGTCGCCTTCGCGGCTCCCGCGTCGGCATAGGGGCCGAAGTACTCGTTTCCGTCCCTCTTCATCTGATGCGCGTAGCGAAGACGCGGAAAGGGCTCGTTGGTCAGGCAGAGATAAGGGTAGGCCTTATCGTCCATCAGCAGCGTATTGTAGCGCGGCTTGTGTTCCTTGATCAGGTTGCATTCCAGGATAAGAGCTTCCGTTTCATTATCGACCGTGATCGTGTCAAACCAGGCGATCTCCTGGATCATTTTCAGGATCTGCGGCCCGCGGTTCACGGTCTTTACGAAGTACTGTCTGACTCTCTTTTTCAGGTTGACGGCCTTCCCCACGTAAAGGACCTCCCCGTTTTCACCGTGCATCAGGTACACGCCGGGGCGCTCAGGCAGCTTCTTCAGTTCATTCTGGAAAGTCTTCATAGGGAAGATTATAGTCTTTTTTTCCTGCGGCGCAAGCCCCGAGTTTTGATAAGGCCGCCTGCGCTCGGACTGACGCATTGAAAGGTCCGGAAATCGCGCGATCCTATACCGGAAAAGCCGATCGCCGTCTCTTCTTAACGGCATCCCTTAACGGCATCGCCGTTTCTTTCGAAAGGCCGTACTTGACCGAAACGCCTTCTTTGGTGTATGATACAGGAGCTTAGTTTTGCAAAGGGGAAAAGCTTATGCCTGAATCGAGGTCTAAATACAGCCGATCCGCCGCAGAAAGACGCCGCGGAAACATCAGAAATATCCTTCTGGGACTATTGATCGGGTCGGCGGTTTTATTTGTGATCCTTGCCGGTCGTTATGTTTACGGAAAAAGCAAGGATCCCGATTTCCGCATCCGTGATATGTTCGGCCATTCAACGGCTTATTCCGGCACTCTTCCGGCACTGCCGACGCTCCCCATAGACAGTCTGTTAGCGGATCTGTCCTCCCTCGAGACGGCCGGTTCCGGAAGCTCTGAGTCAGAAAGTGCGAGCACACCTTCCGCCTCCGACGCCTCCGAAGCCGTCAGCACGCCGGAGGAGACCACCACGGAGGCCGCTCCGTCCCCGGATGAGACGACCACGGCAGCTGACACGACCGATTCCAAAGATCCTTCGGCAGAAAGCGAAAGCACACCGGCTGCGACCGTCGCCGACACAACGACCACAGCGGCAGAGACGCCCGGTGAAACGACCGAAGTCATCACCGATCCTTCGGATATCCGCTATCATCTTAAGCGCGGCAGCATAGAAGAATCCGATCTCGGCAAATGTCAGCAGCTGATCGTGGCAAAGTCCTCCGGTACGCAGTGTACTCTGTATTTCTTTGAAAAAGGAAAAGACGGATGGGCTCAGGCCGAAGCCGTTCCTTCCGCCCCCGGCGTTCTCGGCAGAAACGGCGTAACGACCGCCAAGCACGAGGGTGACGGCAGCACACCGGCAGGCTTCTACGGCCTCGGTCCCTGCTACGGCGAGGATGAAACGCCGGCCACCGCCATGAAATATCAGCAGATCAAGAAGGGCGATTACTGGGTCGATGACGCCTCCTCCAAGTATTACAACACCTTTGTGCACGAAGATAACTATGCCGGGCGCAAAGGCTGGCAGACCGGGGAAAACCTCTTTGACCTTCTTCGCTATTACCGCTACATGGTCGTCATCCAGTACAATACCGATCCGATCGTCCCGGGCGCCGGCAGCGCGATCTTCCTGCACTGTCAGGCAGGCGATCCGGACACCTCCGGCTGTGTCAGCACCAAGGAAGCCACTATGTTTGCGATCTTCCGCTGGCTTGATCCGAAGGCTGATCCTCACATCCTGATCTACTGACGCCATGAAGGATGTTTTTTCAGAAATTTTTGACGTTCATCCGGTCATGGACCGGAAACGCTTCTATCTCCTTTCCCTGACCTGGGGCCTGCCGATGAATCTCGCCGGAGGCCTTGCTGCCGCCGCCATGCTGATCAGCGGTCATAAAATGCACCGCTTCGGTCCCTGCTTCTATTTTGAACACGGGAAGGGCTGGGGAGGCATGGACTGGGGAATGTTCATTGTCATCAATCGGGGCGCCGGGGAAAGGCTCCTCTCCCATGAGCTCGGCCACGCTATGCAGAATTGCCGTTTCGGCTTTTTTATGCCGTTTCTTGTCGGTCTTCCCTCCTCGCTCCGCTACTGGTCAAGAAGGCTTTTTACCCGCATGACCGGAAGGCTCCCCCGGAAGCCCTATGACAGCATCTGGTATGAAGCACAGGCAAGCCGGGTCGGCGCAGAGTATATTAAAAGATCCGCTGTCCGAAAATGACAGCGGAACGGTTTTCTTTCACCGGTTTTGCGGCATCACGGATCATTTGGTTTCGCCGCCTGCCGGTTTTTCCTCTTTTTCCGGCTCTCTGCCGGCGCCTTCTTCTTCAATGGAAGGGGGCGGCGTCCCCGGTCTTCTCAGGGCTTCATTAAGCTCGCCCCAGATCTCTTTTAACACGCCGATCGTCGGATCAAACACACCTGCCTTGTAGATCTCAACCACCAGCAGCCAAAGCGGAATCGCAAAGATCATCCCGTAGATCCCCCAGAAGCGGAAGCCGATATACATACACAAAACAGAGGTGAGCGGAGAAAGATTCAGGCTGTCCCCCATCATTTTCGGGGAAAGAGTCTGTCTGATCACCTGCGTGATAATGTACAGGGCCAGACAGTAAAGCGCCATCCAGAAATCCCCCTGCAGCAGCTCGATCACCGCCCAGGGATTAAGGATCGTTCCGGCTCCGACGACCGGAAGAAAATCCAGGATCGTAATCGCGATCGTTAACAGTCCGGTATAGCGTATCCCCTTCAAAAGGAAGCAGACGCACATGGCCGCTCCTACGATCAGGCACAGCTTGAACTGAGTGATGAAGTAGCTTCCGACCGCCTTCTTGAAGCTGGTCTTGCACTGGATCCAGAAGCCGACGATGGTGTTCGGCAGCATGGATCTCACCTTTTTTTTCAGCTGATTCCGCTCATCAATGAAGTAAAAGGTCAGCAGCACCGTAAAGATGAAGTAGATCAGATAGCTCGGCATGTTCACGGCAAAATTGGCCAGTACGTTCGTCAGCCAGATCCCCGTATTGGTGCCGATATCGATGAACCAGTCTCCTGCCTTTGTTTCGATCGAATCGATAAGCTCGAAAAAGCCTTTCGGCAGATTGACCGCAAGCCCTGCCAGCCATGCCTCGATCTTGTCCACGACCTCCGAAGCGGCATCCACATAGCCGGGGATGTTCGGGATCAGCGTCATCACCTCGGAAATCAGCATCCGGATGATGCCGTACAGAGCGCCGAATACGACTGCCAGGATCAGGATCAACACCAGAGTCGAGCTGAGCTTGTGCTTCGCATGCAGCTTGTTTTGCATAAAGCGGACCAGCGGGGCCGTAATGACCGCCAGGCACCACGCCACGACAAGCGGCCAAAGGCATTCCCAAAGCCATGGCAGCAAAAAGGCCGCAGCGGCAATTGCCGCTGCCGTAAGCAGCAGGGTAAAGACCCATCTGACATATTTATGTGCAGGTTTTTCCGTCATTGCTTCTCCCGCCTGTGCCCTGCCGTTTTCAGAGCTTATACACGAACCATGACATCAATGATGCCGTCAACCAGGCGTTCGCACTCCTGGATATCCATGGATTCCGCCATGACCCGGATGACCGGCTCCGTTCCGCTCTCACGGACCAGAACGCGGCCGCTTCCCTCAAGCTCCTTTCCGGCAGCTGCGATCGCCGCCTGCACATCCGGATGCTCCAGAACTTCCTTCTTGTCCCGGACACGCACGTTTTTCAGGACCTGAGGATAGATCGTAATATCCTCCGCCAGCTTTTTCAGGCTCTGCTTTTTCTCCAGCATCACCTCCATGACCTTTAAGGAGGTCAGGATACCGTCGCCCGTCGTCGCATATTTGCTGAAAATAATGTGGCCGGACTGCTCGCCGCCGAGGCGGTAGCCGTTCTCGGACATATTTTCATAGACATATTTATCGCCGACCTTGGTCTTCTCGTAGCCGATGCCGGCCTCGTCAAGCGCCTTGTAAAGGCCGAAATTGGACATGATCGTAGTAACGATCTTATTTCCCTCCAGCTCGCCGCGGTCCTTCATGTAGCGGCCGCAGACATACATGATCTTGTCTCCGTCCACTAACTCGCCGTCTTCATCCACCGCAAGGCAGCGATCGGCGTCGCCGTCATAGGCAAAGCCGACGTCGATCATGTCGTTGGATTTGACATAATTCTGCAGGCTCTCGATGTGAGTCGAGCCGCAGCCCAGATTGATGTTGGTGCCGTCGGGGTCGGTGTTGATGGCATAGGTCTTGGCGCCTAACGCATCAAACACGCTCTTTGCGATCGTAAAGGAGGCTCCGTTTGCGCAGTCAAGCGCCACGGTCTTGCCCTTGAAAGAGCGGGTAGCCAGAGAAATCAGGTAGCCGACATAACGGTTTCTGCCCTCGGCATAATCGACCGTCCTGCCGATGCCGTCACGGCTTGCAAGCGGGACCTCCTCCGGATATTCGCCGTCCAGATATTTCTCCACCTCCAGAATGAAGTCCTCTTCCATCTTCTCGCCCTTGCCGTTCAACAGCTTAATGCCGTTATCCCAATAAGGATTGTGGCTGGCGGAGATCATGATCCCGCAGTCGAAGATCTCTTCGGTATGGACCACATAAGCCACACTCGGCGTGGTCGTCACATGAAGCAGGTACGCATCTGCGCCGGAGGCCGTGATGCCGGCAGCCAGAGCATATTCAAACATATATGAACTGCGGCGGGTATCCTTGCCGATCACGATATGCGCCTTGTGCGTTCTGCCGTAATACCAGCCGAGAAAGCGCCCGATCTTGAAAGCGTCTTCCACCTTTAATGTGACATTTGCCTCGCCGCGGTAACCGTCGGTGCCGAAATATTTTCCCATAAACGTCTCTCCTTATTATCCGATATCCCTTGACAAGCCGGACGTTCTTTGTGAAATGTCTGTTCTCTTGTCTGTGTTATTTTATCATCCCTTGAAAATGAAATCAATAGAACTCCCAAAAACGTTGACAAAGACAATGCTTGCAATGCTTGCCATATTTGCCCTCCAAAGTCCAAAGCTTTCAGCGCAAGGAGGTCATCCCCATGGATCAGCATATTTTCCGTGTCCGGATCATTGGCGCAGTTGGACAATGCTGCATTCTCAATCAAGAGCCTCGGCTCTCGATAGGCTTGTCTTTTCCGTACCACGTCAGTTCCAATTTGTTCGCCATAATATTTCATATAAAGCACTTTGGCTGATGTGCAAACAGAACAAAATCGTGCATATAAAGTCCGGTAATAAGTTTCTTGTGAATGTGGATAAATTCATTGAGTTTCTCAATACCGGCGAAACGGAGGTTGAGAACAATGACGGAGAAAGCAACACCGCATAAAAGCAATACACCCATTGAATGGGAGCAGGCAGAGGGATTCAGCAGATACCTTATTTCTACTGACGGGCAGGTTTACAGCCTAAAGAGTGACAGGCTCTTACCGCAAGGCTTTACACAAAGAGGATATAAACAAGTTGATGTGTGCAATGATGAGGGTATCAAAAAGCACATGAGAGTTCACAGGCTTGTTTATATGGCTCATAAAGGTGTTATTCCAGAGGGTATGCAAATCAATCATAAGGACGAGAACAAAGCAAATAACTGTATCGACAATCTGGAACTTATGACAAACAAGGAAAATTCAAGCTATGGCACTCGTAACGCACGAATCAGCCAAGCAATGAAAAGATACAGAGCAAAACAGCGAGCAATGCCCGCTTGTTGATGTGGTATCAGAATTTATAAAATTTGATACTACTAAAAAGGATTCTCAAATAAGTATCAGAAAGTACATTACATAACTTTTAATTTTTCCAGCAGATAATTGTGGAACAGGCTGAATAGAAGGTATGACTTTCCGCACCGGCGAACACCCGTCACAATCTTGATCAGTCCATTCTTCTCGCGCCGGATCAACCGATCCAGATAGATATCCCGTTTGATCTC
>JAZRYN010000049.1:0-10031 GCA_045600745.1 Lachnospiraceae bacterium | reverse complement strand
CCAGCCTGAATGTGACCGACAGGTGGCTGCGCTCCCGCCTAAACAGCCTTATCCTTACCGTGGAAAAGGCTCTGGACCGGTATATGATCCCGGATGCCGCACGGGCGATCGCGGAGTTCACCGACGAGCTTTCCAACTGGTATGTCCGCAGGAACCGCGAGCGCTTCTGGGCAAAGGGCATGGAACAGGATAAGATCAACGCCTTCCTGACGCTTCATACTGCGTTAGTAACGCTCAGTAAGGTCGCGGCGCCGTTTGTGCCGTTTATGACCGAGGCCATTTATCAGAATCTGGTTACGAATTTCGACTCCTCGGCCCCGGAAAGCATTCACCTGTGCGGCTGGCCGAAGGCTGATGAAAAAGCCATCGACCGGGAACTCGAGGCCTCGATGGAGGCGGTCCTGAAGATCGTGGTCCTGGGCCGTGCCGCCCGCATGAGCGGTGCGATCAAGAACCGCCAGCCGGTCGGCAGGCTTTTCGTTAAGGCGCCGGTCGCGCTGGAAAGCTATTACGGCGACGTCATCCGGGATGAGCTGAACGCAAAGGAGATCGAATTTACCGACGATGTACGCGCCTTTACGTCTTATACCTTCAAGCCGCAGCTAAGGACGCTCGGCAAACGCTTCGGCAGGCAGCTCGCCGAGGTGAGGAGCGCACTGGAACAGCTTGACGGCAACGCCGCCATGGATGAACTGAACGCTTCCGGCAAGCTCCTCCTTCATCTTTCTTCCGGTGAGGAAGCGCTTGCCCCGGAGGATCTGCTGATCGAATCTGCCCGGAAGGAGGGCTTCGTGTCAGAGCAAAACGGCGACTGGACGGTGGTCATCGACGCCAACCTGACGCCCGGGCTGATCGAAGAAGGCTTTGTCCGCGAGATCATCAGCAAGGTCCAGACGATGCGCAAGGAGGCCGGCTTTGAGGTCATGGACCGTATTCTTCTTTACCATGAGGGAAATGCCCGGATCGAGGAGATCTTCGGCAAATACGGCGATACCATCTGCGGAGAGGTGCTGGCAAAGGCTGTGATCCACGGTCTTGACGACGGTTATCGGAAGGAGTGGAACATCAACGGCGAAACGGTAACGCTCGCCGTGAAGAAGGAGAGTTAATGGAAGCTTATCATATCGATAAGGAAAGACTGAAAATACGCATGACAGAGCTGATCAAGCTGGAACTGGTGCCGGACCTTAAATCCGCAACCGATGTGCAGATCTTCAAGGCTCTTGCGACAGCGCTCAAGGAGCAGTTCATCGATGCGTGGAACGGGACCCGCAACAAATGCCAGGAACAGGACCTGAAGCATGTCTATTATCTCTCCATGGAATTTCTGATGGGGCGGGCTCTCGGCAATAACCTGATCAGTCTCGGCGCGGAAAAGGAGGTGCGGGAGCTTCTGGATGAGCTCGGCGTTGACTTAAACTGTATCGAGGATCAGGAACGCGACTGGGCTCTCGGCAACGGCGGTCTGGGGCGGCTTGCCGCCTGCTTTCTGGATTCGCTGGCGACCCTCGGCTATCCCGCCTACGGCTGCGGAATCCGCTACAAATACGGGATGTTCAGGCAGACCATCGAGAACGGCTATCAGAAGGAGGTGCCGGATAACTGGCTGAAAAACGGCAATCCCTTCGAGGTCCGAAAGGATAATTTCACGCAGGAGATCCACTTCGGCGGATATACCCGCGGAGAATACGGTGCGGACGGCAGGGTCCACTTCATTCACGAGGGCTACAGCTCGGTCCTGGCCGTTCCCTACGATACACCGGTCATCGGCTACAAAAACGGGGTGATCGATACCCTGCGCCTGTGGGACGCGGAGCCGGTGGAGCAGCTGGAAATGGCGTCCTTCGACGCCGGCGACTATGACCGTGCGGCGGAACAGGAGAATCTGGCGGAGACCATCTGCAAGGTCCTTTACCCGAACGACGATCATATCCGCGGCAAGGAGCTGCGTCTCAAGCAGCAGTATTTCTTTGTCTCCGCGACCGTTCAGCGGGCGGTGCAGCATTATACGGACACGCATGACGATATCCACGGACTGCCGGATAAGGTCGTTTTCCAGCTGAACGATACGCATCCCACGGTGGCCATCCCCGAACTGATGAGGATCCTGCTTGATGATTACGATCTGGAATGGGATGACGCCTGGGATCTGACCACCCGCTGCTTTGCCTATACCAACCACACCATCATGGCGGAGGCCTCCGAGCAGTGGCCGATCGAGCTGTTCAGCCGCCTGCTGCCCCGCGTCTATCAGATCATCGATGAGATCAACCGCCGTTTTGTGGCGGAAATACGAAGGCGTTATCCCGGCCGCGAGGATAAGGTGGACGCCATGGCCATTCTGTTTGATGGCCGCGTGCGCATGGCACAGATGGCGATCGTCTCCAGCTTTTCGGTAAACGGCGTGGCCTCACTGCATACGCAGATCCTGGAGCAGCGCGAATTCAAGGATTTCTTTGAGCTCTGGCCGGAGAAATTCAGCAACAAGACGAACGGCATCACGCAGAGGCGTTTTCTGCTGCACGGCGATCCTGCCGAGGCAGACTGGATCACCGGAAAGATCGGGGACGGCTGGATCACAGACCTTAAGCAGCTCCGGAAGCTGCTCCCTCTTGCCGACGATCCTTCGGCCCGCCGGGAATTCCTGAGCCTGAAGCGCCGCAACAAGCTCGTCCTGACGGAATATATCAGGAGCCATAACGACGTCGAGGTAGACCCGGATTCGCTTTTTGACGTTCAGGTCAAGCGCCTGCACGAATATAAGCGCCAGCTCATGAAGATCCTCCACGTTATGCACCTTTACAACAGACTGAGTGATTTTCCCGATCTGGAGATCGTGCCGCGCACGGTCATTATGGGCGCCAAGGCCTCTTCGGGCTACCGGATAGCCAAGCTGACCATTAAGCTGTGCAATGCCGTTGCCGACGTGATCAACAGCGACCCGCGCACGAACAAAAAGCTGAAAATGGTCTTCATTGAGGACTACAGAGTCTCAAATGCCGAGATCATTTTCGCCGCGAGCGACCTGTCCGAACAGATCTCCACAGCCAGCAAGGAGGCCAGCGGCACCGGCAACATGAAATTCATGCTGAACGGAGCGCTGACGATCGGCACCATGGACGGGGCCAATGTCGAGATCGTGGAAGAGGTCGGCAGAGAAAATGCCTTTATCTTCGGCATGAGTGCGCAGGAGGTGATCGAACACGAACGCCTGCATGACTACGATCCGATGGAAATTTTCCGGAATGACGGCGATATCCGCCGCGTTTTGATGCAGCTCGTGAACGGATTTTACAGCCCGGACGATCCGGAGCTTTTCCGGCCGATCTACGATTCACTGCTGACCGGTGGGGTAAACGGCGCCGCCGATCCCTTCTTCACGCTGAAGGATTTTCGCTCCTACGAGGAGGCGCAGCAGCGCGTGGAAGACGCCTACAGGGATAAAGACGCCTGGGCGGCTATGGCGATCCGCAACATTGCCTGCTCCGGCAAGTTTTCGTCCGACAGGACGATCAAGGAATATGTCGATGATATTTGGCATCTGGAACAAATCAGGGAATAGCAGGTGATATGATGAAAGAAATGGGAAAAACCTATGACCCGAAGGCGATCGAAGAAAAGCTCTACCGCCGCTGGGAGGAAAAGGGCTGGTTCCACGCGGACGAAAACTCTGACCGAAAGCCCTATACGATCGTGATGCCGCCGCCCAATATTACCGGGCAGCTGCACATGGGGCATGCGCTCGACAATACCCTGCAGGATATTCTGATCCGCTTCAAGCGTATGCAGGGCTATGAGGCTCTCTGGGTGCCCGGCACCGACCACGCTTCGATCGCGACGGAAGCGAAGGTGGTGGAAGCGATGCGCGCCGAGGGGCTGACGAAGGAAATGATCGGACGGGACGCCTTTCTTGAACGTGCCTGGGCATGGCGGGAGAAATTCGGCGGACGTATCGTGGAGCAATTAAAGAAGATGGGGTCCTCCTGCGACTGGGACAGACTCCGCTTTACCATGGACGAGGGCTGCTCCGATGCGGTGAAGGAGGTCTTTGTCCGGCTCTATGACGAGGGCATGATCTACCGCGGCAACCGGATGGTGAACTGGTGTCCGCACTGCAGGACCTCCATTTCCGACGCAGAGGTGGAATATGAGGAGCAGGACGGGCATTTCTGGCATCTGCTTTATCCGGTAAAGGAGACCGGGGAGATGCTGGAATTAGCCACGACCCGTCCCGAGACCATGCTGGGCGATACCGCCGTGGCAGTGAATCCCGAGGATCCCCGCTATGCGCACCTCCACGGCTGCCATGTGATCCTGCCGCTGTTAAATAAAGAGATCCCGATCGTCTGCGATGAGCATGCGGACATGACCAAGGGGACCGGCGTCGTCAAGATCACACCGGCTCATGATCCGAACGACTTTGAGGTCGGCGAGCGCTGCGGTCTTCCCCGTGTGCGGGTCTTTACCTATGACGGCTACATGACCGGCGAAGAAGACGCGGCCAGGGCTGCCGGGGAAAAGGCCGCCGGAAAAGCGGCGCAGGGCGAGCCGGAGGTGCTTGACTGCGGGAAGTATGCCGGCATGACGACCATGGAGGCGAGAAGAGAGATCCTTAAGGACCTCGAAGCGGGCGGATACCTGAGATCCGTCGAGCCCTTAAAGCATGATGTCGGCACCTGCTACCGCTGCCATACGACCATCGAGCCGATGGTCAGCAAGCAGTGGTTCGTGAAGATGGCGCCGCTTGCCGCACCGGCGGTGAAGGCCGTTGAGGACGGGCAGATCCGCTATGTGCCCGAACGGTTTACGAAGATGTACCTGAACGGGATGAAAAACACCCGTGACTGGTGCATTTCCCGCCAGCTGTGGTGGGGACACCGGATCCCGGCGTGGTACTGCGAGGATTGCGGACAGACGGTCGTGGCCAAGGAGGCTCCGGATAGCTGCCCGCACTGCGGCGGCGCCCTGCGGCAGGACCCGGATACGCTCGATACCTGGTTTTCCAGTGCGCTCTGGCCCTTCAGCACCCTTGGCTGGCCCGGCAAAACAAAGGAGCTGGAAAAATTCTATCCGACCAATACCCTCGTCACGGGCTATGATATTATCGGCTTCTGGGTGAGCCGCATGATCTTCTCCGGCCTGACCTACACCGGCCGGGCGCCGTTTGACACCGTGCTGATCCACGGCATCGTGCGCGACGGCGAGGGCCGCAAGATGAGCAAATCGCTCGGCAACGGCATCGACCCGCTCGAGGTCATCGACAAATACGGCGCGGATGCTCTGCGCCTGATGCTGGTGACCGGCAATTCGCCGGGAAATGATATGCGCTTCTACTGGGAGCGCGTCGAGGCGAGCCGCAATTTCATCAATAAGGTCTGGAATGCTTCCCGCTTTATGATGATGAACATGGAGGGCGTGGATATCTCGGCAGTTTCCGATGACCGCCTTGCTCCGGAGGACAAATGGATCCTGACGCTCTTAAACCGCGTGATAAAGGACGTCACCGAAAATATGGAACGCTTCGAGTTAGGCATTGCCATGCAGAAGGTCTATGATTTTGTCTGGGAAGAGTTCTGCGATTGGTATATCGAGATGGTCAAGCCGCGCTTCTACCAGAGTGATGATGCGGCCTCGAAGGCGGCGGCAGCCTGGACGTTAAAAATCGTGCTTTCCGCTTCGTTAAAGCTCCTGCATCCGTTTATTCCCTTCGTTACGGAGGAGATCTACGGCTATCTGCAGAACGAGGAGGAGACGATCATGCGGAGCGCCTGGCCGGTGTACGACCCTGCCCGCGAGTATCCCGAAGAGGAGCAGCGCATCGAATGGGCCAAGGAGGTCGTCCGCGCCGTGCGCCTTGCCCGCGTGAATATGAACGTTCCGGCGGCACGCAAGCCGCATATCTTTATCGTTTCGGACAACGAAAAGGTGCGGGAAGCCCTGACTTTGAGCACGCCGTTCATTAAGACGTTAGCGTCCGGAAGCGCCGTGGCCGTGCAGGCGGATAAAGCCGGCATCGGCGATGACGCCGTTTCCTCGGTGACCGGCGCCGGAACGGTATATCTGCCTCTTGCCGAGCTGGTGGACCTTGATAAGGAGCGCGAACGCCTGCAGAAGGAAGAAGCGCGCCTGACCGGGGAGATCCGCCGCTCCGACGGAATGCTGAACAACGAACGCTTTCTCTCCAAGGCGCCGGCAGAAAAAGTGGAAGAAGAGAAGGCAAAACGCGAAAAGTATGCTAAAATGCTGGAAGATGTGAAAGCACGTCTCGCTCAGATGTGAGAATACGAAACCGCCGCACCCTTGCAGCAGGGTGCGTGGATGATAAGCAAGGAAGGAGATTTTAATGGAACGTAAGAATGCATGGCTGTCTTATGACGCCGCACAGAAGGAAAAGCTGACCGAGCTTTGCGAACGCTACAAGGACTACATCACCCGCGCGAAAACGGAACGGGAATGTGTCGATCTTGCGGTGGAGCTGGCGGAAAAGGCGGGCTTCATTTCTCTGGAAAAGGCTATTCGGAAAAACAAAAAGCTGAAGGCCGGCGACAAGATCTACGACACCATCATGGGCAAAAGCCTGATCCTCTTTACGGTCGGCAGCACGCCGATCTCGGAGGGCATGAACATCCTCGGCGCACACGTGGACAGCCCGAGACTGGACCTCAAGCAGAATCCGCTCTACGAAGACACGGACTTTGTGCTGCTTGATACGCATTATTACGGCGGCATCAAGAAATACCAGTGGGTCACCATTCCGCTGGCCATTCACGGCGTGGTGGCAAAGAAAGACGGAAGCGCGGTCAAGGTCGTGATCGGGGAGGATCCCGGGGATCCGGTCCTGACCATCACCGATCTGCTGATCCATCTGTCGGCCGCGCAGCTGCAGAAAAACGGCGCCACGGTCGTTGAGGGAGAGGATCTGAACGTGCTTTTCGGCAGCGAGGTCGTCGAGAAGAAGGATGAAGAGGCAAAGAAGCCGAAAAAAGGGGAAAAGAAAGACCCGCAGGGAAATGTCAAGGACAATATTCTGAAGCTCCTGAAGGACAAATACGGCATCGAGGAAGAGGACTTCCTTTCCGCGGAGCTTGAGGTCGTTCCCGCAGGCGAGGCGAGAGATCTCGGCCTTGACCGCAGCATGATCCTCGGCTATGGTCATGATGACCGCATTTGCGCCTTTACCTCTCTGGAAGCCATGCTGAACGTGAAGAAGCCGGAGAAGACGGCGGTCTGCCTGCTGGTGGATAAGGAAGAGATCGGCTCCGTCGGGGCGACCGGTATGCAGTCCCGCTTCTTTGAAAATGCAGTGGCAGAGGTCATGGAGCTTGCCGGTCAGTACAGCGAGCTTGAACTGCGCAGAGCGTTAAGAAACGCGAAAATGCTTTCCTCCGACGTCAGCGCGGCCTACGACCCGAACTACGCCGCCGTCAATGAGAAGAAAAACACAGCGTATTTCGGCCGCGGCCTCGTTTTCAACAAATACACCGGCTCCCGCGGCAAGGGCGGCTCGAATGACTGCTCCGCCGAATACTTCGCCGAGGTCCGCCGGATCATGGACGATGCCGGCGTGTTCTGGCAGACTGCCGAGCTCGGCAAGGTCGATCAGGGCGGCGGCGGAACCATTGCCTACATCGCCGGAAACTACGGGATGAACGTTGTCGACGCCGGTATTGCCGTCCTGAGCATGCATGCCCCGTGGGAAGCAGCCAGCAAGGCGGATATCTATGAAGCCGTGAAGGGCTATGAAGCCTTCCTGAAAGCCTAAACAACGCGAATCGGCAAAAAGCCCCGAAAAGTCACTGTCCTGCAGGAGGGTCCTGCCAGCGCCAGTGACTTTTGCGGCTTTTTCATCAGCTTTGTGCTATACTGCTGAAAGGACAGACAGGCAGGCCTGCCCGGCAGCGTGATCACCTGCCGCCTGCCGGCGCCGGAGGAGCGAAAAATGACCATTCTGGTGGATATGGATGACACGATCGAACAGCTGTTAAAGGCGTGGCTTGACAGCGCCAACCGAAAATACGGCCGCTCGGTCTCCTGCGAGGAGATCAAGGACTGGAGCGTGGAGAAGGCCTATCCGGGACTGAGCCGGGAACAGGTCTATTCCGTGCCGCTCGAGCCCGGCTTCTGGAAGACGGTCGAGCCGATCCCCGGCGCCCGGGAGGGGCTGCTCAGGCTGATCGAGGCGGGGCACGATATCCTTATCGTCACGGCGACCGCTTACGAATCGGTCACGGAAAAAATGCGGGATCTTTTGTTCAGGTGCTTTCCCTTTCTTTCTTGGGATCAGGTGATCGTGACGTCCAGAAAGCAGCTGATCAAAGGGGATGTACTGATCGATGACGGGATCCACAATCTGGAGGGCGGCGATTACGAAAAGCTTCTGATGACGGCGCCGCACAACAAAAATTATGATGCTGAGGCAAACGGCATGATCCGCGTCGGAAGCTGGGACGAGATCGTGACGGAGATCGGGAAGCTGGAACAAAAAAGGAACGTCCGCAATGAAGAAAAGCAATAAAGAGGGAAAAACATCCGACTTTGAAGCCGTGGCAACGCGGGTCTCGCTTGTCAGCCTTGTGATCAATCTGTGCCTTGCCGCCTTCAAATTTGCTGCCGGCCTGATCGGCCGTTCCGGCGCCATGATCAGCGACGCCGTTCATTCCTCCTCGGATGTGCTCGGAAGCCTGATCGTCATCGTGGGGGTCAGGATGTCCGAAAAGACCTCGGATAAGGACCACCCCTACGGTCATGAGCGCATGGAATACGTGGCCTCGCTGATCCTTGCCTACATTCTGGCGGCGGCAGGCCTTTCGATAGGAAGACAGGCCGTAAGCTCGGTGATCAGCGGAGCCTATGAAACGGCGGCGGCGCCCGGGACGGTCGCGCTCGTGGCTGCCGTGGTGTCCATCGCGGTCAAGGAGAGCCTGTTCTGGTATACATGGCGGAATGCAAAGAGGATAAGCTCCGGCGCGCTCAAGGCGGAGGCCTGGCATCATCGTTCGGATGCGCTCTCTTCGGTCGGCGCACTGATCGGTATCGGCGGCGCACAGTTGGGCGTGAAGGTCCTGGAGCCTGCCGCCAGTATCGTGATCTGCCTGTTCATCCTTAAGGTGGCGGTCGATATCTTCCGCGAGTCCGTTGATAATATGGTCGATCACGCCTGTGACGCCGAAACGGAAACGGCAGTCAGAGCCTGCGCCGAAGCGCAGGAGGGCGTCCTCGGCGTAGACGGCCTGAGAACGAGACGCTTCGGCAGAAAGATCTATGTTGATATCGAGATCGCGGCAGACGGAGAGCTTTCCTTAAGAGCCGCTCATGATATTGCCCAGCGGGTCCATGACACCATTGAACGGACCTTCCCGGAGGTCAAGCACATCATGGTCCACGTGAACCCGGAGAACAAAAGACGGCCATAAACCGAAGCCGCAGGCGTTCCGGAAGCGGCAGATCGCGGCAATACCGGAGCCCTGCGGCTTAAGGCAGACTTAAAGCTTTCTATGACAGCAAAACGGCGTCGGTCTCCTCCTGCGTGCCGGAAAGTGCGGCAAAGCGGTCGAGGAGATCCCTTTTTGTCAGCTTTTTTTTCTCTTCGCCGGAAATGTCAAGGATGATCTTGCCTTCATTCATCATGATGATGCGGTTTCCGTAGGCAATGGCGTCACGCATGTTGTGAGTGATCATCATGCAGGTCAGCCGGTTTTCCGTGACGATACGGTCGGAGATCTCAAGGACCTTGCCGGCGGCTACGGGGTCAAGCGCTGCCGTGTGTTCATCAAGCAGCAGAAGATCGGGCCGCTTTAACGAGGCCATGAGCAGGGTGAGCGCCTGACGCTGCCCGCCGGAGAGAAGCCCCACCTTGGCGCTCATGCGATCTTCGAGCCCGAGCCCGAGCTCCTTCAGCTTCTCGGAGTATTTGTCTCTTTCTTCGCGGGAAATGCCCCATTTCAGGCCGCGCCGTTCTCCTCTTCGTGCGGCGAGCGCCAGGTTCTCATCGATCTGCATGGTCGGCGCCGTGCCCATCATGGGATCCTGAA
>JAZRYN010000048.1:0-2489 GCA_045600745.1 Lachnospiraceae bacterium | reverse complement strand
AGTTTATCCGCGAGCTCTCTCTGGCTTGCCACGAGAGGGGACTGATCCTGTCGGTCGACAATTACGTGCCCTCCGCCTGGACGGCTTACTATGACCGCGGGGAGCAGGGAATCTTTGCGGACTATGTCATCATCATGGGCTATGACGAGCATTACCAGGGCTCGGAAGCCGGTTCCACGGCCTCGCTTGACTTTGTTACGCAGGGCGTGGAGAAAACACTGGCGCAGGTCCCGGCTCAGAAGGTCATTCTCGGCGTGCCGCTTTTTACCAGACTCTGGAAGGGCAGCGGCGCCAAACCGGACAGCAGTCTGCTGAATATGAACGCAGAGAATGAGCTGCTGAAAAAATACGGCGCACAGCCCGTATGGGACGGTGCGTCGGGGCAGAATTATGCGGAGTTTGCGATGGACGGGATAAATGCCCGCGTCTGGATCGAAGACGCAGAGTCCATGGCGGCCCGCTTATCGGCAGTCCGTTCCTATAAGCTTGCCGGAATTGCGGCATGGCGGCTGGGAATGGAAACGGCAGATATCTGGAAGGTATTCGAACGTTATTTCAGCGGGGCCGATCTTTCGCAGGCAGCCGGCTCGTGATCCGGCATGGCGCGAAAAAAGAGAGAAAAGAACGCTGTCACGGCGAACCGAAGGAGACTGCGGAGTTACCCGGCGGAGCTTTCCGCGGCATGGCTCCCCAGTCTCTTTTATTATGGGATCACAGTCTCTTTTGTTATGGCGCTATAGCCGCTTTCCTCTTGCAGATTTGAAAAGAAAAAGCTATAATAACGCCGCAGTGTATATCCGGTAAACGGAAGGAAGCGGAGAGCATGATCAGGAAAGTCAAAGAGCTGTTTAAGATAAAAGCGCTGCTGGGAGGTATCAGGCCGGCAGGGGAAATACCGTCGGAAAAGATTTTGTACGGCCGCTTTCTGAGAATGGCCGGCCCCTCGGTGGTGGAAGCCGTGCTCGTGGCGCTTGTCGGGATCGTGGATACGATCATGGTCAGCTCGCTCGGCGACCTTGCCATAGACGCCGTCGGGATCACCACACAGCCGAAATTCGTGATTCTCTGCTTTATCATGGCGCTCAGCACCGGCACGACCGCCGTCGTCTCCCGACGCATGGGTCAGGGCGACCGCATAGACGCCAACCGGGTCCTGCGGAACATTTTCGTTGTCGGCACGGCAGCCATACTGATCCTGACCACTCTCGGCAGTATTTTTGCCGAGCCTTTTCTTCGCCTTGCCGGAGCGCATGAGTCCTATCTGGCGGATGCGGTCGTCTATTTCCGGATCATCTGCATAAGCCTGATATTTCAGGGCCTGAACCAGCTCATCAACGCAGCGCAGAAGGGCAGCGGCAATACCAAGATCTCGATGACCACGAATCTGGTCGGCAATCTGGTGAATATTCTGTTCAACTATCTGCTGATCGGCGGCGTCGGACCGTTTCCCCGGCTGGAAGTAAAGGGCGCGGCGATCGCCACACTGATCGGCAGTGTGGCGGCGTTTACGATCTCGCTCCTGCGTGTATTCGTTAAAAAGCATTATCTGAACGTATTCGTTCCCGGCGGATGGAAGATGTCCATGAGCGTTCTGAAACCGGTATTTCGGGTCAGCGGCAGCGCTCTTATCGAGCAGCTGATCATGCGCTTCGGCTTTTTCAGCTTCAACATGATCGTGGCTAAGCTCGATCCGCTTGCCTATGCGACGCACATTATCGGCATGAATATGATGACGCTGTCCTTCTGCTTCGGCGACGGCTTTCAGGTGGCGGCGACGGCGCTTGCCGGACAGAGCCTCGGGGCAAAGCGGCCCGACCTTGCTTATGTCTACTGCAGCATCGGCAGACGGGTCGTTGTCATCGTATCGGCCCTGCTCAGCGTCTTTTTCATTACGATGCGCTATCCGCTGATGCGTCTGTATACGGATACGCCCGAGGTGATCGAGATGGGCGGCGTCTGCCTGATCATTCTGGCGGCGATAACCTACATGCAGACGGCGCAGGTGATCTGTACGGGCTGTCTGCGCGGTGCCGGCGACACTCGCTACGTTGCCGTTATTTCCCTGATCGCGATCGGCATTATCCGCCCGGCCGGCGGCTATCTCCTTGCTTATACCGTGGGCTGGGGGCTTTACGGCGCCTGGCTCGGAATGCTGATCGACCAGACCATGCGTCTGATATTAAGCTCCGCCCGTGTCCGGAAGGGCAAATGGCTGGAGATCCAATTATAGATTATGCGGTTTTCCGCGGAATAGAGGTTGTTATGACAGTACAGGAACGCTACGAATACTGGATGACGAGCCCGGCCTTTGATGAGGCAACGAGGGCGGAGCTGAAAGCGATCGAAAATGATCCACAGGCGATCGCGGAGCGCTTTACCGGAGATCTTGAATTCGGGACCGGCGGCCTGCGCGGCGTGATCGGCGCCGGAACGAACCGGATGAATGTGTATACCGTCCGGAAGGCAACGCAGGGGATCTGTACGGGCTG
>JAZRYN010000047.1:0-2943 GCA_045600745.1 Lachnospiraceae bacterium | reverse complement strand
CGGCCTTGAAATAATGGGCCACCTGGTCGGCGATCATCCAGTCCGGGATCTCCGTTTCCGTGATCGTATTGGCAATGATGCCGAGCGTATAGCCGCGTCTGTCCAGCTCGATGATCGTTGATTTCACATCATCGCGGGGCACACGCCGCCCGTCATGGTCACGCCACAGGCGGGTCAGACGTCCGGCATACCGGCAGACACGCTCCGGATCATAGTCCGGCAGCAGGTGCTGGCTCCATAGCTCCATCTCACCGGCATCGATCAGTGTCTTCTTGACTTCCTTGCGGTACTTCTTCCAGCGTTCCTCAAGCCTGGCAAAAAAGACATCATGAGGCTCGTTCGCACCGACCAGTTCCATCAGTTCCTTTTCCGCCGCTGCGGAAAACTCTTTGTCCGGGATAACGATCCGTAAGGTATTGCCGACGTCAAAGAAAATCGTGTCTGTCATGGTCATCGCTCCTTTTTATCTTTCTAACGGCTGCCCGTTGAGCCGGCGCACGATGGCGGGCAGTTCATTTAGCTCTTTGATGAAATAATCGGCTTTCGGCGCATCCGGCCCGTGAAAAGCCGCATCCCGGTGGGCGATCGAAGGGTTCTCGATCTGCACGGAAAGCCCGAGCCCGGCGCGGCGCGTTCCGAGAACATCGCGGGAGATCGTATCACCGACATATCCGGCTTCGTCCGCGCTTACCCCTAGCTTGTCTAACGCCATACGGAAAATGCGCGGATCCGGTTTCCGTATCCCGCAGACGCTCGACAGGATCACACATTCCATATAGCGGTCGATCCCGTAGTCCTTAAGAAGCTGCGGAACAAGCGTCGTGGAAATAATATTGGAAATAAGCCCCATGCGGATCCCCATCTCATGGAGCTCGCGCAGGGTCCCGGCAAGAAACGGCTTCGGTGTGTTGATCACACGCTCGCAATCATAATAGTGGCTCAGCTCATCGGCGATCCCTTCAAGCTGCTCCTCTCTGAGGTGAAATTCCTTAAGGTAATACCTGCTCCATATCTGCGGCGAGGACAGCTCCCGCAGCGTGATCTCCGACTCGTGCTTATAAAGCTCGGCATTGTGCTGCAGAAGCTCCGTCAGCTCTTCTGCGGTGACTTCAAGCGTTATCCCCTGCTCTTGCAGAAGCTTTAAGACATGATAAGAAAAGCGAAGACGTGATTCCTTCGTTCTGCTGACGGAATGCAGGGTCCCGCCGAGATCAAACAACAGAGTTGTTATCATCGCGATCCTCCTGGACGGAAATTGCCGATAGCCTTTACGCAAACGTTTGCGTTTATTGTATTTTATTATATTCATCCGGATTTGTCAATACAAACCGCAGGATAAAATCCGGAAAAAACGCCGTATAGGCTCCGGAAAAATCATAAAATATATTCGGGAAATGCCGCAGGATCTATTCGGAAAATAATCAGAAAAACCCACAGGATAAAGTCGAGAGAAGGGGCGGAAGCGATCCGGCAGGCGGTGGAGCGCCCGCTTTTTACGGATTGACATTTTTGTCAAAGCGGAGTAAAATAATAATTAGAAACGAAAACGCTTTCGTAGTTATTTTTAACTTACAATTCCGAGGTTTTGACCTATGCCTGCTGTTACTCTCAAAGACGTAGCTAAAGTTGCCGGCGTCTCCTATGCAACGGTATCCCGTGCGGTTTCCGGAAGCCCCGAGATCGGTGAGGCGACTCGCCGCCGCGTGCTGGATATCTGCCGGGAAATGGGGTATACGCCCAACTCCGTCGCCCGCTCCATGGTCATGAAGCGGACCAATATTATCGGGCTTATCGTTGCCAGCATCAACAATCCCTTTATGAGCGAGATGACGGCGCATCTGGAGATCTATGCCCGCGAGCGCGGTTATAATCTGATGGTCTGCAATTCCTCCTATGATCACGATCTGGAAAAGCAGGTCTTCTCTCTGCTCGTCAGCCGCAAGGTCGACGGCATTATCATGATCCCGGTCGGCCACGAGTCATACGAATCCATCAGCAGCCTGACGGCTCAGATCCCCACCGTCTTCATCAGCGAGAACATGAAGAACGTACCGGAAAACTACGTTTCCGTTGACAATTATAAGGGGATGCAGATGGCTGCGGAATACCTCTATTCTCTCGGCCACCGCAGGATCCTCTATTTCGGCGTCCGGAGCGACAGCATGACTCACTCGCTTCGGCTGGGCGGTTACCTGTCCACCTGCGAAAAATTAGGCCTCGAGCCGGTGGTCCTCGCCAGCCGGTCCACCCGAAGCTCCCGCGAGGCAGGCTATAAGCTCGCCAAAGAATATTTCGCCGGCAGTCATCAGGAGACCGCCCTGCTGTGCGCCACCGATATGCTTGCCATCGGCGCCATGCAGGCCGCCTATGAAGCAGGCATCCGCGTTCCGGATGATGTTTCCCTTATGGGTTTTGATAATATCTCCTTCTCGGCACTGCCGCAGATCGACCTGACGACCATCAACCAGCCGACCCGGCAGCTGGCCGTGTCCGCCGTCGATATGCTCCTTGAGCGGATCAAGGATCCTGCGGCTGAGCACACCAGGCTCATTTTACCGCCTTCTCTCGTTATCCGAAAGACCTGCCGTTCACCGAAAACTGCCGAATCGAGGTAAAAGACTATGTACGATCTGATGATCATCGGGCAAATGACGCTTGATCACAACATTGACTACGACGGCCGGGAGGAATACCTGGCCGGCGGCGCCGTAACATTTTCAGGCTATGCCGCAGCGGCTCTCGGTCACCGCGTTGCCGTCGTTCCCAAGGGCGATCCCGCTCGTCTAAGTCCCTACGACGTCTTTAAGGACAGCCGGGTCGAGGCCATTTTCCCCATTGAATGCGAGACCTGTACCGTAATGCAGAATACATATTTTACCGCAGACCGCGAGCGCCGGCTCTGCCTTAACACACAGATGATCGACCCTTACCGCCCCGAAGACC
>JAZRYN010000046.1:0-7352 GCA_045600745.1 Lachnospiraceae bacterium | reverse complement strand
TGTTTACAGCTTCGAGGAAGGCTATAACAGCGCGTCGCAGACATTCTTCGGCTACGGCGGATATAATTATTCCTTTGTTCTTCATGACCCGTATTTTTTGCAGGCTGTCAAGAACACATTTATTATCGTTATAATTACGGTTCCTCTTTCTACCTTCTTCTCTCTTCTTATATCCTTGGCTCTTACGGGAATAAACAAGCTCAAGGAGCTTTACCAGACCGTCTTCTTTTTGCCATATGTAACGAATACTCTCGCAGTCGGTCTTGTTTTTATGATACTTTTTCAGAAAACGATATATACAGATGGAATGGTAAACGCACTCATTAATCTCTTCGGAGGAGAAAGTGTGGATTTTATAGAGGGTCCTTATTGGGCGAAGATGTTTGTAATGTGCTTCTATACAATATGGATAGTAATGCCATTTAAGATCCTCATTCTCACATCTGCGCTCGCTTCTGTACCGGACGAATACTACAAAGCGGCAAAAATAGACGGGACCTCCAAGTGGAGAACATTTACCAAAATAACGCTTCCCTATATTTCTCCGATGATAGTCTATTTGGTTATCACGGGCTTTATCGGCGCCTTCAAGGCCTACTCGGATGAGGTCGCGATCTTCGGCACCGATCTGAACGTTGCCGGGATGAACACCATCGTGGGCTATGTTTATGACATGCTCTACGGCGATTCGGGCGGCTACCCCTCCTACGCCAGCGCGGCGGCGCTGATCCTGTTTGCCATTGTGCTGACCATCACGGTCATCAACCTCATGGTCAGCCGGAAGAATGTCCGATATTAACGGAAGGAGGCGATCATGAAAACGCAGACCGAACTGAAAAAGCTTGAAAAGCACGCGCACGCAAGGCGGACAGTCGGAAAAACACTCACGTATTTCTTCCTGTCCGTCTGGGGCGTCCTCGTGCTGTTTCCCTTTTACTGGATGCTGCTCACCTCCGTCAAAAGCTACAGCGCCTACAATGCCGAGTTCACGCCGAAGTTCTGGACGATGGCGCCGACCCTCGAAAATTACCGGTCGGCCTTTACCACGGTGCCGCTTGCCGGATATTTCCTGAACACCCTGATCTTCACGGTGGTGACGACCGTCATCATGCTGATCGTGGTAACGCTCGCGGCATTTGCCTTTGCCCGCCTGGAATTCAAGGGGAAAAATCTGGTCTTTACCCTGTTCTTAGCGCTCATGATGATCCCGAACGAGCTGGTGGTCATCACCAATTTTGTCACGATCACCAACTGGGGCATGCGCAATACCTTTCCCGGCCTGATCCTGCCGTCGGTCACCTCGGTCTTCTATATCTATCTGCTGAAGGAGAATTTCGCGCAGATCCCGGATGAGCTGTATAAGGCGGCCAAAGTGGACGGGACTTCGGATCTCAAATATCTGACCAGGATCATGATCCCTATCAGCGCACCGACGCTGGTTACCGTTGTCATTCTGAAGGTCATCGAATGCTGGAATTCTTATGTGTGGCCGCGCCTGATCACGGATGACCAGAATTATTATCTGGTCTCGAACGGCATTCAGGAGATCCGGGAGCACGGCTTCGGCCGCCAGAATATCCCGGCTATGATGGCGGCGGTCGTGGTGATCTCGGTGCCGCTGATCGTGCTGTTCCTGATCTTCCGCAAAAAGATCATGGCCGGCGTATCACGGGGAGGAACAAAGGGATGAAAAAGACACTTTGCCTGCTGCTTGCCCTGACGCTGTGCGTCGGCGCTCTCTCCGGCTGCCACGGAACGCTGGAGCCGGGATCCGCAGCGTCCGGCGAGACGATGCAAAGCGTGCCGGAGAGCGAGACGGCGGAGACCGGGGAGGCGGAAGGCGCTGCGGGCTCCTTCAAGGTGCCGGACAGCTTTGATACGACGAAAAAGATAGAGCTGAAATTCTGGCTGAAGAATGACAGCAACAAGACCCAGGTCGAGATCTACCAGAAGGCCATGGACGACTTTATGGCGCTCTATCCGAACGTTACGATCACGCCGAGAAAATATACGGACTACAGTGAGATCTACAACGATGTGATCACGAACATTGGCGTCGGAAGGGAATATACGCCGAATGTCTGCATTACCTATCCCGATCACATTGCGACCTACCTGACCGGCAAGGACACGATGGTCTGTCTGGATGAGCTGATGGACGATGAAAAATACGGCCTCGGCGGCAGCGACCTGCGCTTTGACAGTCCGGCCAGAGATGAGATCGTGCCGAAATTCCTGAACGAGGGCGTGCTGCAGGGGCATCAATATGCCCTGCCCTTTATGCGCTCCACCGAGGCGCTCTACATCAATAAGAGCATGGTGGAGGCGCTCGGCTATACCCTTCCGGAGGTCTGCACCTGGGATTTTATCTGGGAGGTCTCCGAAGCGGCCATGAAGAAAAATGCCGACGGAACGTATGCGGTCAACGGCCAGAAGGTCCTGATTCCCTTCATTTACAAATCGACCGACAACATGATGATCCAGATGCTGAGGCAGCTTGACGCCGGCTATTCCGCTGAGGACGGGAAGATCCTGCTCTTTAACGGGGAAACGGCCTCGCTCCTGAAGGAGATCGCGGTCCATGCGAAAACAAGGAGCTTTTCGACCTTTAAGATCTCAAGCTATCCCGGCAACTACCTGAACGCGGGGCAGTGTATTTTCGCCGTTGATTCCACCGCCGGCGCGACATGGATGGGTCATGACGCGCACAATCAGGACATTCCGAAGGAGCAGATGGTGGATTTTGAGATCGCGGTGCAGCCGGTCCCGCAATTTGAGCCGGAACAGCCGAAAATGATCTCACAGGGCCCCTCGGTCTGCATTTTTGGCAAGAACGATCCGCAGGAGGTCCTGGCGAGCTGGCTCTTCGCCCAGTTCCTTTTGACGAACGATGTTCAGATCGCGTACTCGCGCACGGAGGGCTACGTTCCGGTCACGGTAAAGGCCCAGCAGTCCGAGGCCTATCAGGATTATCTCTCCCGTGCCGGGGAGGACAATGACGCCTATTACCGCGTAAAGATCGAGGCGTCGCAGCTCCTGCTCGATCATGTGGAGGAAACCTTTGTGACGCCGGTCTTTAACGGCTCGGCTTCGCTCCGCAATGCCGCGGGGACGCTGGTTGAGGAAACGGTGAAAAACGGCTTCCGCGGGAAGGACACCGATGATGCGTTCATCACGGCGCTCTACGATAAGACGATCGCGCTTTATCATCTGGACAAGAACGCGGTGGCTGAGCCGGGGAACCCGTCCGCAGTGCCGGAGACCGCAGAAAGCGGCGAGGCGGTCCCTTCTTCAGGAGCCGGAGAGGAACCGGCGTCGCCGGACAAGGAACCGCTGCCGAAGACGGCAAGGGCACTGCTGATCGGCTTAGCCGCAGCGTGGGCGGGCATCGCCGCCTTCTGGATCATACGCACGGGAAAAAGCAGACGCGAGAAACGCTCATGATGCGTCGGCGCGGTATCGCCGGACGTCTACGGCTTGATTTTGTACGGCCTTCTGTTATAATGAAAACAGCCTGAAAGGGCATAATGAGCAAATAAGGAGAAAAATGATGAAAAAACGGATAGCACTGCTGCTGTCGCTTGCCATGGTCCTCGGCCTTGCGGCGTGCGGCGGTCAGAATGGATCGACGCCGGCTTCTACGGAGCCGAAGACGACCAAGGCGGCGGAAAGCACCACGGCTGAGACGGCGGGAACGACCGAGGAAGAAAGCACGACGGAAGCCGCGGACATTTTCGCCAAGGGTGAAGGCGTCATGACGTATGACGAGTTTATGAAGGCCGAGCTCATGCAGCCGGTCGTGATCGAGGCGTTTGTGCAGGGCAAGCAGGCCTATTATGACGCCAAGGGCACGGCGAATGTCTATCTGGCCGATAAGGACGGCGCCTACTATTGCTATGAGCTGACCATGACCAAGGAACAGTATGACGGGCTGACTGACGGCGCGAAGGTCAAGATCTCCGGCGAAAAGGCAGAATATGCCGGAGAGATCGAGGTCGGAAACGGCGTCCTGGACGAGATCGAAGAGGGCACCTATGTGGCGGAGGCCGTTGAAGCCGCATCGCTCGTTGGGCAGGATAGTCTGGCGGATCATATGAATGCCAGAGTCACCTTCAGCGATATGGTGATCGTGGCGCAGGATGACGGCGCTGCGGTGAACAAGAAGGAAAGCGACTCCGACCCTGACCTGTATTTCCGTGCGGCAAATGAATTCGGCACGGTGGATTTCTGCGTGGAATCTTTCCTGACCGGCGCGGATACCGATGCCTATAAGGCGGTGGAAGCCTTAAAGCTCGGCGATATCGTTAAGGTCGATGCGTTCCTGTACTGGTATAACGGGGCGAACCCGCACGTGCTCGGCGCCGAGGTGACCGGAAATGTCAATGATAAGTCCGAGGGCGTCATGGATCACGCTGCCTATATCGCTGCGGCGAAGGCAGAGCCGGTCACGATCGAAGCCTATGTTCAGGACAAGCAGGCCTACTATGCCGCCAATGCGACCGCGTCCCTGTATCTGGCGGATGCGGACGGCGCGTATTTCTGCTATAACTGCGCTATGACCCAGGAAGAGTATGATAAGCTGGAGACCGGCACGAAGGTCCGCATTTCCGGCGAAATGGGAGAATATGCCGGAGAGATCGAGGTCGCCGAAGGGAAGGTAGAGGAGATCATGGACGGCAGATATATCGCTCCCGCTGTAGATGTGACGGCACTCATCGGCGATGAGGCGCTTGCCGGCAAGATGAACCAGAAGGTCGTTTTCAAGGGCCTCACGGTGGTCCCGCAGGAAGATGGAATGGCGATCAGCAAGAAGGAAAGCGATTCCGACCCGGATATCTATTTTGCGGCTTCTGCCGGAGCGGCGACGGACAGTGAGGAGGCTCATCCGGTGATCGATTTCTGCATCGAGTCCTACCTGACCGGTGCGGACACCGAGGTCTATCAGGCGGCGGAAGCTCTGAACATCGGGGATACCGTCGATATCGAGGCGTTCCTGTACTGGTACAACGGTGCGAACCCGCACGTGACCGCGATCACAAAAGCAGAATAAATGCCCCGAAAAGGATAGGGAAAATGCCCGGAAAGACAGCCATGCCTTCCCGGGCATTTTTGTCTCCTCCGGGGGAAAGGGGAGTGAAAGAAAGCGGCTTTGCGGGAAAAAGAATTACTGTTTGCCTTCTTGCCCAAAAACAAGTATAATATACGGGAATTTCAGCAAAAGAGGTTCCGTCATGGGAAAGATCTTCTATCTGATCGGACCGAGCGCCTCCGGAAAGGATCGCCTGCTCGGCGAACTGAAGGCGCGTTTTCCGGAAAAGCTCCGCACGTTGGTGATGTATACGACAAGACCCATCCGCAGCGGGGAGACGCCGGATGTGTCCTATCATTTTATTACGCCTGAGGAGTTTGAAGCCGAAAAGGCGGCAGGCCGGGTGATCGAGTCCAGGACCTACCATACCGTGCACGGCCCCTGGACCTATGCGACGCTGGATGACGGAACGATCGACCTGAAAAAATCTTCCTATGTGATGGCGGGAACGCTGGAATCCTACGGGCAGACACTTAAGTATTTCGGAGAGGGACATGTGGTGCCGCTCTACATCGAGGTCGAGCCGGGACTGCGCCTCTTCCGGGCGCTGGCACGCGAGCGGGGGCAGGCGGAGCCGAAATATGCGGAAATGTGCAGGCGCTTCCTGGCGGATGAAGAGGATTTTTCCGCGGAGAAGCAGGCGGCATTTCATTTTCCGAGAAAATACGTCAATGACGACTTCGAGACCTGCCTGAACGAGCTGACAGCGGCCATAGACTGGGAATTGTCATGAACAGTGCGGAACGTTATTTTATGATGGCGGCGGAGCGCGGAGAGCTCGGACACGCCTTCCTGTTAGAGGGAGAGGATCCGGCACTGCTGCTTGCGGCAGCCAGACGCGCGGCGCAGCGTGTGCTCTGTGAAAAGGGCACAGCCTGCGGGGAATGCGAAAGCTGCCGCGCGGCGCTTTCCGGCAGCCACCCGGACATCATTACCGTAACGCATGAAAAACCGGATACGCTGTCGGTCGGTGAGATCAGGAGCCGGTTGGTCGATGATATCGGGATCAGACCGTATCGCTCGGCACGCAAGATCTATCTGGTGCCGGATGCGGAGAAAATGAATCCGCAGGCACAGAATGCCATGCTGAAGACACTTGAGGAGCCGCCGGCCTACGGCATGATCATTCTGCTTGCCGATAACCGGAATCGTTTTCTTCCGACCGTCCTGTCACGTCTGGTCGTGCTTCGCTGCGGGGAAGAGCGTGGGGACGAGGCGGCGG
Source organism: Lachnospiraceae bacterium (assembly GCA_045600745.1). Classification (GTDB taxonomy): domain Bacteria; phylum Bacillota; class Clostridia; order Lachnospirales; family Lachnospiraceae; genus UBA6987. Next base: position 1,041 of record JAZRYN010000046.1, on the reverse strand, counting down.
GGAAGCCGGGGCGCGAAAGGCTGATGACCCTGCTCGGGCATCTGAAGGCGGCGGACGCTTCCGAGCTTGCCCGTGCCGCTGCGGAGCTGAAAGCGGACGGCATGCCGCCGGAGGAGGCGCTTGAGATCATGACCGTGCTGCTTAGGGACCTTTTGGCGATCAAGGCAGACGCACAGACAAGTCTCCGCCTGCCGGAGGCGGAGACTCTGCTTGCCGGCTGGGCAAAGAGCATTTCCTGGAGCGGAGCGGACACGCTTTTTCGGTCGCTGCAGGAGGCGAAAGCCAGACTTAAGGCAAACGGCAATGCCGATGTTGTTACAGAAATATTCCTGCTGCAGCTCAGGGAGCTGCTTCGGAAAGCATAAAGGGGTATGACAGAATGAAAACAGTGGGGATCAGGTTCCGCCGGGCGGGCAAGATTTATCCGTATGACCCGAACGGACTGGAGCTGAAGAAGGATATGAAGGTGATCGTGGAGGCGGCATGGGGAACCGAATTCGGCACGGTCGTGTACACGGACAAGGAGCTGCCTGAGGACGCCGATCTGTCACAGATCAAGAAGGTGGTGCGGATCGCGTCGGCAGAGGATCTGGAAAGGGAGGGCCAAAACCGCGGAAGAGAAGCGGCGGCCTACAAGATCTGTCTGGAAAAAATCGCTAAGCACGGTCTTGCAATGAAGCTCGTTGCGGTGGAATACACCTTTGACGGCAACAAGATCCTGTTTTATTTTACGGCGGACGGCCGCATCGACTTCCGTGAGCTGGTCAAGGATCTGGCTGCGGTATTCCATACCCGTATCGAGCTGAGGCAGATCGGCGTCCGGGACGAAACGAAGATCCTGGGCGGCCTCGGGATCTGCGGGCGCGTGCTGTGCTGCCACTCCTATCTGCCCGAATTCAGCCCCGTTTCGATCCGCATGGCCAAGGATCAGAACCTGTCGCTGAACCCGACGAAGATCAGCGGCGCCTGCGGGCGGCTGGTGGGCTGCCTGAAGAACGAGGAAGAAACGAATGAGTATCTGAACAGCAGGGTGCCGGGCGG
>JAZRYN010000045.1:0-3276 GCA_045600745.1 Lachnospiraceae bacterium | reverse complement strand
AATCCCCTCCGGTGTCACAGAGATCGCCCCCAGCGCCTTTAATGATGCAAATCTTGAGCACATCAGTATTCCCGACAGCGTAACAACGCTTGGTTCTGAGGCATTTAGGGATTGCCCCCTCAAAGAAGTCACCATTCCAGCTGGGATCACGGTGATTCCGGACCATGCCTTTTGCTATTGTGATCAGCTGCAGAGCATTACCTTCCTCGGTGACATCACAGACATTGGATCCGGTGCTTTCTTCCAAAGCGGCCTTGTCTCCGTTAACCTGCCGAATAGTGTGAAGACGATCGGAGAATATGCCTTTGATTCGTGCCCTCTGGTATCCGTCAATCTCCCGGACAGCATCGAAACGATCGAGAGCGAAGCTTTCTATTGGTGTAAACAGCTGGAGCATATCACGCTTCCGAAGGATCTAAAGCATCTCGGCAGCGCAGTATTCGCAAATTGTGATGCTTTGGAGGAGATCTCCGTCCCCTATGGTCTGACAACGATTCCCACTGGTACTTTTTATGGCTGCGATCGTCTGCGCACAGTCACGCTGCCGATTACCGTAAGCGTGATCGACAGCGGTGCATTTAGCGATTGCAACGCCATTGCATCGGTGAATTACGGTGGGTCTGAAGAGCTGTGGCAAGCCATAAACATTTCCGATAATAACGACGCCCTTCTGGATGCCGGCATCCGCTGCTCCGGTGTGGATCATTCGGATGCGCTTTTCAACTTTGTGCAGGAACCCGGCAAAAATGAACTGTATCTATGCAGTCTGTCCGCAAAAGCTCAAAATTACTCGTCCCTTTCGCTTCCCGAAACCTTTGATGGACTTCCCATCGGCTATATCGGGTGCGGCGTTTTTGCAGAACATCCTGCCCTGAAACGTGTTTCCATTCCTTCGGGTGTGAAATACATCGGCAATGAAGCCTTCGCCAATTGCCAAAACCTGCATGAGATCGCACTTCCCGACAGCCTCACCGAGATCGGCAAAGCCACCTTCTGTAATTGCATCAATCTATGTGATGTTACGATTCCTGACACCGTGACCGGGATCGGTGAGGCCGCCTTCCAGAATTGCGCAAGCCTTACGCAGATCACCCTGCCCTCCAACCTTACCGCCCTTGGAAACGCAGCGTTTGACAATTGCAGGTCCCTCGAGAGCATCCGTATACCGGATGGCATTGAGTTCCTCAACAGCGAGGTCTTTGCATTCTGCTCTTCTCTGCAGCAGGTCGAATTTTCAGAGAACCTTGTGATGATCGATTCCGATGCATTCACATACTGCAAACAGCTTCGTGATGTTTATCTCCCGAAGAATCTGCAATATTTTGATTTAGAAGCCTTCCGCAATTGTTCGTCGATTCGCTGGATGTATCTTCCCAAAAGCCTTTGTGAAATCAGATCGCCGTACACAAGCATGGATTCCCTCAAAGACGTTTATTTTGAGGGCAGCGAAGCACAATGGAACAGCCTGCTTTCCGATTTTGAAAACAGCACACTGAGTCGTGTCAGCGTTCATTTTAACAGCATCCCCGCGGTGGGGGATTTCCTCGATGTGCGGGCGGGCGACTGGTTCTGCGATTCCGTGGCCTACGCCTATGAAAAGGGCCTGATGAACGGCACGGGCGATTATATCTTCTCACCCAGCGATTCTCTCACCCGCGCCCAGCTCGTGACCATTCTCTACCGCATGAAGGGCGAGCCGGAGGTCAGCTTCCGGGGCACCTTCTCCGACGTTGCCCCCGGCCTGTGGTACTCCGATGCCATCGAATGGGCCGCCGCCAACGGCATCGTCAACGGTTACACTGATGGCACCTTCAAGCCGAGCGCAAAGATCACCCGCGAGCAGATCGCCACCATTCTCTACCGTCTGGAGGGCTCGCCCGAAGCCTCCGGCACTCTCACCTTCCCCGATGCGGGCACTGTCAGCGGCTATGCCGTCGATGCCATGCGCTGGGCCGTCTCCGAGGGCCTCATCAACGGCATCGCCTCCGGCGGTGTCACCAATCTCGTTCCCAAAAATTCCGCCACCCGCGCCCAGATCGCCGCCATCATCATGCGTTATCAGGAAGGAAACACCTAATTCCACAAGGGGACAGGGCGCAGGCCCTGCCCCCTTTACTTAAGCTGAGAGAAGCTATATGAACCCGTTTTTCGGGTCCATATAACTCCCCTCAGCTTAACATGCCGAAAAATAAAAATACTGCTTGACACCACGGCAGGATTTAGGTATTATTATCCTGTTAATATGCGGTAATAGGGGCTATTGTCGTATTCGTACAATACTCCTGATGCTACAAAGTTTTTATAAAGGAGACGCAAACAATGGCAGAACTGAATCTGGAAAAGTACGGCATTTCCGGTACCACCGAAATCGTCCGCAATCCTTCTTATGAGGCACTGTTCGCAGAAGAGACCCGCCCCGAGCTCGAAGGCTACGAAAAGGGCCAGGTCAGCGAACTGGGTGCTGTGAACGTCATGACCGGCGTGTACACCGGCCGTTCGCCTAAGGACAAGTTCATCGTTTATGATGAGACCTCCAAGGACACCGTGTGGTGGACCACCCCCGAATATCCCAACGACAACCATCCCGCTTCCGTCGACACCTGGAACGCCACCAAGGAGCTGGCTCTCCACGAGCTGAGCAACAAGCGCCTGTTCGTCGTTGACGGCTTCTGCGGCACCAACAAGGATACCCGCATGGCCATCCGTTTCATCGTCGAGGTCGCATGGCAGGCTCACTCCGTTGAGAACATGTTCATCATGCTCACCGAAGAAGAACTCGCCAGCTTCGAGCCCGACTTCGTCATCTTCAACGCTTCCAAGGCCAAGGTCGAGAACTACAAGGAACTGGGCCTCCACTCCGAGACCGCTGTCCTGTTCAACCTGACCGCTCATGAGTCCGTCATTCTCAACACCTGGTACGGCGGCGAAATGAAGAAGGGTATGTTCTCCATGATGAACTACTACCTGCCGCTCAAGGGCATTGCTGCCATGCACTGCTCCGCCAACACCGACATGAACGGCGAAAACACCGCCCTGTTCTTCGGCCTGTCCGGCACCGGCAAGACCACCCTCTCCACCGACCCCAAGCGCCTCCTCATCGGCGACGACGAGCACGGCTGGGACGACAACGGCGTGTTCAACTTCGAAGGCGGCTGCTACGCCAAGGTCATCAAGCTCGACAAGGAGTCAGAGCCCGACATCTACAACGCCATCCACCGCGATGCCCTTCTGGAGAACGTCACCGTTGACGAGAATGGTGTCATTGACTTCAACGAC
>JAZRYN010000044.1:0-5218 GCA_045600745.1 Lachnospiraceae bacterium | reverse complement strand
CTCCGCCATGCAGGAAAATGTTTTATTTCCCCGTGAGGGAAAAAGACTTGCAGAACAGCGAGCAAAAGACTACAATAAGTAATCAAAGTTTACTAATGGAGATGCACTATGACACGCATTCGTACCAGATATGCCCCCAGCCCGACAGGGCACATGCATGGGGGAAACCTCAGAACGGCTCTATATGCGTATTTGATCGCCAAGCATGAGGGCGGCGATTTTTTGCTTCGCATTGAAGACACCGACCAGGAACGCCAGGTAGAAGGCGCGGTCGGCATTATTTACCGGACGCTGGAAAAGACCGGACTCGTTCACGATGAGGGGCCCGATAAGGATGGCGGCGTCGGCCCCTACGTGCAGAGCGAACGTGTGCAGGCAGGCATCTACATGAAATATGCAAAGATCCTGGTGGAAAAAGGAGAAGCCTATTATTGCTTCTGCGACAAGGAGAGGCTTGAATCCTTAAAGCAGGTGGTCGACGGGAAGGAGATCGTAGTGTACGATAAGCACTGCCTTCACCTGTCTAAGGAAGAAGTCGAAGCTGATCTGGCCGCCGGGAAGCCGTTCGTGATCCGTCAGAATATCCCCAACGAAGGCACGACGACCTTTACCGACACCCTGTACGGCGATATTACGGTCAATAATGATGAGCTCGACGATATGATCCTGATCAAATCCGACGGCTTCCCGACCTACAATTTTGCCAACGTCGTCGATGATCATCTGATGGGGATCACCCATGTGGTGCGCGGCAACGAGTATCTTTCTTCGGCGCCGAAGTATACGCGTCTGTACCAGGCCTTTGGCTGGAAGGAGCCGGAGTATGTCCACTGCCCTCTGATCACGGATGAGGAGCATCACAAGCTGTCGAAAAGAAGCGGTCATTCTTCCTATGAGGACCTGATCGGGCTCGGCTTTGTGGATGAAGCGGTGGTCAACTATGTTGCCCTGCTCGGATGGAGCCCGGAGGATAATCAGGAGATCTTTACGCTTGAAGAGCTGGTGAAGAAATTTGATTACCGCAAGATCAACAAATCTCCGGCGGTCTTCGATATGACCAAGCTCCGCTGGATGAACAGCGAATATATCAAGAACATGGAGCCGGAGAAATACTATCTCCGTGCGATCCCGGAGGTCAGAAAGGTCATCAGGAAGGATCTCGACGTAAAGAAGATCGCCGACCTGATGAAGACCCGCATCGAGGTCTTCCCGGATATTCCGGAGGCGATCGGCTTCTTTGAAGAACTGCCGGATCATGATGTGTCGCTCTATACGCACAAGAAAATGAAGACCGACAGTGCGAGCTCGCTGCAGGTACTGAAGGACTTCCTTCCGGTTCTGGAGGCGCTTGAGGACTGGTCGCTTGACGGCCTGAGATCCTGCATCACGGCGGAGATCGAACGTTCCGGCGAAAAGACCGGAAAGATCCTCTGGCCGCTTCGGATCGCCGTATCCGGCCTGGCCATGACGCCCGGGGGCGCCTATGAGATCATGGAGATCCTCGGCAAGGAGGAATCCCTTGACCGCATCCGCAAAGGAATCAACAAGCTTTCACAATAAATGAATTATAACAAGGGGCAGCAGGAAGCAATCCTGCACGCAGAGGGGCCGGCCATGGTAGTGGCGGGCCCCGGTTCGGGTAAAACGGCGGTTTTGACGCAGCGCGTCGATCATATGATCAAGGGGCTGCAGATCCCGCCGGAAAAGATCATGGTGATCACCTTTACCAGGGCGGCCGCCGAGGAAATGAAAAGCCGGTTCAGGGCATTTCCGGGTGAAGCGGACGCACCGGTTTATTTTGCTACGTTTCATGCGGCTTTTTACCGGATCCTGAAAAGAGCAGATGGGCTTGGCGCGGGAAGCGTGATCGCTCCCGCGGAACGCAGCCGCCTGATCGGCACGCTGCTCGAAGAGGAGGGCGCCGAGGGAGTTAGGGACGATGAACGTATCCGGGAAATTGCCGATGAGCTCTCCTTTGTCAAGGCGGAGGAAATAGACATTCTCCGCTATCAGGCAAAAAGTTGTGAGGAAGTGCTGTTCAGAAGGCTTTCGGCGGGCTATGAGGAGCGTCTACGCTTATGCGGCAAGGTCGACTTTGATGATATGCTGCTGCGGACATATAGACTCCTGCGGGAAAGACCTGCAGTGCTTGCGCTTTGGCGGGAAAGATACCCTTATATCCTCGTAGACGAATTTCAGGATATTGATCGGAAGCAGTATGAGATCCTTAAGCTGCTCGCGGAGCCGGAAAAGAATCTGTTCGTGGTCGGTGATGATGATCAGTCGATTTACCGTTTCCGAGGTGCGGCACCGGAGCTGATGCAGCAATTTGTCAGAGATTATCCTATGGCCAGAAGATACGAGCTGTTTGGCTGCTACCGATGCAGCGAGGAGATATTGTCTGCCGCAAAAAGGCTGATCGACCGCAACAGCGCGCGCTTTCCCAAGGCGTTGAAAAGCTTCGCCGGAAAAGGAGAGGCACCGGAGATCTTCGCCTTTGCTGATCCCTCTCAGGAGAAAAAAGCGCTCCTTGGCGCGATAAAAAGGGCACACACAGACGGGATCTCCTATGACGGGATCGCGGTTTTCTGCCGGACGAATCTTGCCCTTACCGGAATAAAGCACTGGCTTTCGCGAGAAGGGATCCCCTGCCGATCAAGAGAAGTGGCGCAGGAGCTGTACAGCCGTCCGGAGGCAGAGGACATTTTCACCTACCTTGAACTTGCTTCGGGACCGTTAAAAAGAAGCCTGTTTCTCCGCATCATGAACCGGCCGCTTCGCTATTTGCCGAGGGCTGCGGTGACAAGTGATCCGGTGGAAACCGGAAAGCTTTATGCGGCATTGCTTAAGCATCCCGGTCAGCTTGACGCTGCCGACAGCCTTTTTTATCAGTTTGCTGTCTTAAAAAGACTCAGGCCTTATGCCGCGGTATCCTATATCCGGAACGAGATCGGCTATGATGCCTGGCTGAAAGAAAAAAGGGGGACGGGCGCCGATGCGGCATTGGAGGTCCTGGATATCCTTCAGGAGGAAAGCGAGGCATTTGCCACCTTCCGCGAATGGAAGGCCTTTGCCGAAAAGGAGCGGGAGAGGGCGAAGTCTGCGCAAAACGGAGGAACGGCGGGAGAAGCAGGCGGCGGGGAGGCGTCGGTCATGCTCTGTACGATGCACGGCGCGAAGGGGCTTGAATTTGATGCTGTCTTTCTGCCGGATGTTATCGAGGGAAATCTTCCGCACAAAAGATCGTGCTCCGGCGAGGCGCTTGAAGAAGAGCGGAGGCTTTTTTATGTAGCGATCACAAGAGCAAGACGCAGGCTGTGGATAGGCTGGATCAAAAAAGATCGAGCCGGTCGCTGCGAGCCGTCGAGATTTTTACGGGAATTATAAAACGGGCTGCAGCCGGGTAGACCGGCAGCAGCCCGGGGAGCCTTAAGCCTATCTTAAAGCTCTTCGAAATCTTCTTCGTCGCAGACCTCGTCGTAGCGGTCGCAGACGGCTTCAAATTCATCGTCATCCTCGATATCGCGAAGGATGGGATTGCCGTCTTCGTCTTCGCTGTAGCCGTAGAGATAAACATCGCCCTCTTCGTCCTCAGCCTGAGCCGCAGGAAGAAGAGCTATATACTGCTGGTCATCCATAGGGAAGATGGCAAGAACGATGCAATCCTCAGTCGTACCGTCTTCCATTTCCAGAGTCAGTACAAGATCTTCGTCATCATCGATTTCTTCGTTATACTCTTTGTTTTCGTCCATGGTCATCCTCCTGTGTGTGATCATCGAAAAATCCTAACTCTATTTTACACTTATTTATGAAGCTTGCAAGCACTTTCTGAATGAAAAGCACCGTCGCAGGCGGGCCGGCAAAGCTCAGGCCGTTCACAGGACCGGGCTTTTAGAAAAACGTCTGCGGACCGGGACAAAGAATCATACATTGAAGCGGAAGAGAACGACGTCCCCGTCCTGCATGACGTAGTCCTTCCCTTCGATGCGGACCTGGCCTTTTTCCTTTGCCGCAGCATAGGAGCCGGCGTTCAGCAGATCCTGGTAGTTAACGACCTCGGCCTTTATGAAGCCTCGCTCGAAATCCGAGTGGATCTTTCCGGCAGCCTGCGGCGCCTTGGTCCCCATGCGGATCGTCCAGGCACGGGTCTCCTTTTCTCCCGCGGTAAGAAAGCTCATCAGTCCGAGCAGCCGGTAGCTGGCAGCGATCAGCTTCTCGAGACCGCCTTCGGAAAGGCCGAGATCGTTAAGAAACATCCGGCGGTCCTCTTCCTCAAGCTCACTCATTTCCTCTTCGAGCTTCGCGCTGATGACGAAAACCTCGCTTCCCTCGGCGGCGGCATATTCGCTGACGCGCGAAACATATCCGTTTGCGGCGCCGTCGTCCGCAAGATCGTCTTCCCCGACATTTGCCGCATAGATGACCGGCTTTGCGCTGAGAAGACCGAGCGAATCGATAAAGGCGGCTTCATCATCGTCTTCCGGGGAATATACCTTGGCCTGACGGCCTTCATTCAAAAGAGGCTGCAGCTTTTTCAAGATCTCAAGCTCTTTTTTAGCCTCCTTGTCGTTCATGGCGCTCCGCGCCGTTTTGGCGATCCTTCGCTCCAGGACTTCAAGATCGGCCATCACCAGCTCAAGCTCAATCGTCTCGATATCGCGAACAGGATCGATGCTGCCGTCCACATGGATGACATTTCCGTCTTCAAAGCAGCGCACGACATGAACGATGGCGTCGACTTCGCGGAACGCCGCCAGAAACTGGTTGCCGGGGCCTTCCCCCTTGCTGGCTCCCCGGACTAAGCCGGCGATATCGACAAATTCGATCACGGCAGGCGTGATCTTTTTGCTGTGATAAAAATCGCCGAGAAGCTTTAATCGCGGATCCGGTACGGTGACAACGCCGATGTTCGGGTCGATCGTGCAGAAGGGATAATTCGCGGCTTCGGCGCCGGCTTTCGTCAGTGAATTAAACAGGGTGCTTTTTCCGACGTTGGGCAGGCCTACGATTCCAAGCTTCATATTCTCTTATACCTACTCAAAAAGCCCGTAATATCAAGGCTTTTTGCCTTTCCTTATTTTTGTTTTACGCCATTTCTACGCCATTTTCGCGGTTATCGTTTCAAATTGACGTACAGCGGCGAGCATAGAATCGTCCGTGTTGTGGACGTATCTATCCATTGTGGTCTTGATTGAAGAATGTCCGAGCAAACCTTGAA
>JAZRYN010000043.1:0-2660 GCA_045600745.1 Lachnospiraceae bacterium | reverse complement strand
GATGCGGATCATAAACTCCGTCATCGTCTGGCCGCCGTATTTGATAGCGATGCTCGTGACCTCAGGCGTCGGCGTCGGGGTCGGCGTTGGCTCCGGCGTGGGCGTGGGAGCGGCACTCATCTCGGGCGGGATGCTCGGGAGCGCGGGGGCAGTGGGGTTATCTGCGTTGTTGAGGCTTACGGTTATCATGACGATGAGGGCAGCCAGCACGGCCACGATCAGGATGATGCCGAATATGAGCTGCCATTTGCGGTTTTCATTCACTCTTGCGTTGGCGGCGGTACCCTGGACCGCACTGGGGGTCGTGCCGGGTACTCTCTGACTGTTCTGAATTCTGCGGGTGCCGCATTTGGGACAACGCCGGCGCAGACTGCTGTACTTGTACCGGCAGGAATTGCAGGTTACCTTCGGAATAAATCCCATAGCTCTTCCTCCTTGCTGTGTTCTTTCACATTACTATACAACATTCCCGCTTTTTCGTCAAGTATGAGCCGATCATACTTCGCATGACGAATGATAATTGTAAACTTTCTGATTGTAAACTTTTCGTTGTTGCAAATTCTGCGGAAAAGTGTATTATAACATAGAGCACGAATGTGCTTTTATATTGATTTCAAACAAAACATTTTTATTAGAAAGCAGTATTATACCGCAGAAAAGAGGATCCTTCATTGAAGCTAAACGGTTCAAAAAGCGGCGGCAAGCATCTGAATACCAAGCCGTCGGGAAAATATACAGCGCCCCGACCGAAGCCGAGCCTCGCAGACGACGAGACTCCGTTCGAGTCGGTATTCCGCTCCGGCAGAGACACAAGGCCTGCCGAGCCCTTTATGGAGGTGCCTGCCTTCGAGCCGAAGCCGAGCCCGAAGCAGCAGCCGGCTCCCCCTGAGCCTAAAAGAGAAGAGCCGAAGCCCGCACCGAAAAGGGAAGAGCCGAAGCCCAAAGCGGAGAAGTCCAAGGCTGAGCGTAAAAGGGAAGAGGACAAGCGGCAGGAAAAGGAAGGGAAGCGCCAAAAGGCCGGGGAGGCTGCCGCCGCGGCAGCGAAGCCCGAAGAGCCTTATGACGAGGAGAAGACGCTGGCTGCCATCAAAAAAGAGCGCAAAAAGAAGAAAAGACGCAAGCGCCGGATCCGATTCCTGTGCGTCCTTGCGGTGCTGGTGGGACTGTATTTCTTTGGTGTCTACACGCAGTTCGGCCCCGTCAAGGCGCTGCGCGATGCCTACATCGAAACCGCGATGTCCACGATGAGCCACCAGTGGCTGGCCGAGTGGTTCATCCCCCATTCCGTCATCGACGAGGTCATGGACAAGGTGGCCGATACGCAGGAGGCTCAGCACGGCATCAAGAGTCTCTGGAACGAAAAGTACCGGAAGGATCCCGAAAAGGAGTCCAAGGAGTCCGAGGAGGAAAAATTCTATGAGCTCTTCCGCGAGATCGACAAGACCTCGTTCAAGTACTATGTGGAACGCCATCCCGAGGTCATAGCCGACGGCTGGGACAAGATCTACATCAACGAGGCCGGTATCGACGATAAGGGTGTCGATATCACGACGATCCACGGCGACAGGATACTCGCCGTCGATGCGGTAAACCAGATCCTGCTGATCCGCGTTGAGGGCAGCGGCTATCAGGGCGTGCTGGCGCTGGCGAAGGATTCCTCGCGTCTGAGCTGCTGTGAGGCGGATGTGCGCTACGGCTACGGACAGTATCTTGCGGACATTGCCGAGAAGAATAACGGCGTTCTCGGTATGAACGCCTCGGGCTTCATCGACAAGGACGGTGTCGGCAGCGGTGCCGACCTCTGCGGCTATGCCATGACGAACGGCACGGAGAAGGGTGAGCACGCCGATTATTCCTACAAGCGCATCGAGCTGCACAGCGATAACCTGATGTACATCACCGACGCGCAGTCCGGCGTTTCTCCCGACACGACCGACGCGGTGGAGTTTACGCCCGCGATCATCGTCGACGGTAAGGTGCTCATCGACGAGTATTCCGGCTACAGCTCCATTAACCCCCGCGCCTGCATCGGACAGAACAAATACGGCGAAGTGATGATGCTCGTCATCGAGGGCCGTCTCGTGGGCCGCTCGCTGGGCACCACGCTCCCCGAATGCGCGAAGATCCTCGAGCGCTATGACGCAGCCCAGATCATCAACCTTGACGGCGGCACCAGCGCGATCATGTGGTACCGCGGCGAATACGTCATCAAGTGCTCCAACCCGCAGATCCAGTGCAGATACCTGCCGAATGCGTGGATCTATAAATAAGTTTTCAGTTTTCAGAGGGATGTAGATTTTACATCCCTCTGTCTTTTGTAATGTACAATTAAGAATTAAATCGGAATTTAACGCACCCTCCGTAGGGGCGGTCATCGGCCGCCCGCTGTCGGAACGTCGTATTTGTGCAGTGTAAAAATGATACGAAAATGTGATATTTATCGTTTCATTTGCACATTTTAACAAGATTTCGGTGCAAACGTGGCGGGCGGCCAATGACCGCCCCTACGGGTGCACAGCTCGATAAACTGTAATTTGAAAATGATACGGCAGCCTGAAATCCACATTCTGAAAACTGTAAACTGAAAACTGTTGTTAATGTTTGCCATGTGTGGTATAATTACAATGTATAATTACGGAGGTAGGGCTCATGGAACTGAA
>JAZRYN010000042.1:0-11300 GCA_045600745.1 Lachnospiraceae bacterium | reverse complement strand
CGACTTGACACACTTTAGCTTCTTTTCTTCCTGGCAGGGTGACACGGAATTGGGCGAAATTAAATTTAGTTACCTCCCAGAAGGAATGAATGAAGTCTGCCGTGAGACCTTATCCGAACCGCAAGGCCAGACAATCTTTTTTGAAGACTTAGAGGGCCGACAATTAAAATTCAGCCAGCAGTTGGTCATTGACAGTACCGGCTTTAATATAATTTTGGATACAGAAGATGGCACTACAACAACAATTCCTTTTGGCGACTACGGTGCTTCTCTTATCGTAAAAGAAGATGTCTCAATTTTGATGTGGGAAGATGAACCATATATAATGCTTCTGACTGGTGATTTCCCGTCTGAGGAGATTATCAAAATTGCTAATGGAATAATCATATCGAAATAATTCCTGTTTTTGAGAAAAAGCAAATTTTGAGTGTCCCCAAACCACCTCCTTCTTCGTTACTGTAATCGGAACAGGAAGGAGGTGATTCTTATGTTCAAACAGGTTTCCAAACAAATGCTTTGCTTGCTTTGCGCGATTATCTCAACATTTGTGCTTTCCCCTCAGTGCAAGGCTGCTGACATGTCTTTTCCAGAAGATGGTACTATTGAGCTTCGAATGACGAATATCAATGATGCTCAATGTGCAATTTCAGTGCAAAACGGCACAGCTGCCGCAAGTGCCAATGTAGGAGGTAAACGCGGCGCCGAAAAATGCAAAATTGTTCTGAAAATTCAGGAGAAACAAGGAAGCCGCTGGGTTACATTGGATTCGTGGACGGTTGAAGATGACGGACGCAATGCTTCGATTCACGGATCGGTTGATGCAGAGAGTGGCAAATCGTATCGAGCGCAGGCTATTGTAACGGTGTGGCTTGACGGGAAATCTGAAAGCAAGACCATTACTACAACAGAGAAGACGGCCAGAGTTGATAGCTGAAGCGCATAAAGGCGTGGTTGGAGCCTTTTTCAAACCGTCAATGCGGTAGGAGGAACTAACCGATCCACAGCATCTTCAACAGCATAGCCTAATCGGTAGAAAAGGTAAAGAAAAGGCTATGACATTATAATACGAGGAGCACTATGAAAAAGATTAAGAAAATTTGTTTTGTTTTCATGGCATTCGTAGTGGCCATATATTTTTGCTTTTGCATTATAGTACACCTTTCATATAAAACCAACTTAAACAATCTGCTTTCAAATGAAAATATAATATATACATCTAACCTTGGTACTGCGACAGATGATATTATTGTTATAGAAGAAGCGGATAAAAACAAGATAATATTCCGAAAAGTTGGAGACTTAGACGTAGCCCCATTTAATCTTGCCAAAATACCAATTGTTAAAAGTGAGTACACTTTTTTTGTTTCCAATCCTTTAGCTTCTACTTATGGTGAAAAGAGAACCAGGGTTGAGATTGGTGACCGAATTAACGAGGATATCTTTATTGTAAAAGACTTTTTCATAAATGAAGTTAACGATATAAATTTTGGGTTTCATTATTGTTACTTTGGATATTGTACAGATACATCTCAACTTAATGATGTCAAACAATTTCGCTTAAAATATAATCTTGATAAGGGATTTGTGTTTGTGTTTATAAGCTATGAAAATCCCGATTTTGATGACACAACTTTAAAGACCCTTTCATTAAGTCTAAAAAATTAATGCCTACTTGTGTATTCCGCGTGAGATTGTGCACCTCGACTGCAGAGATCGAGCACCCATTCCGGCGGGATCGAGCAGGTTCGCCGCTTCCATAAGGCGCAGGAGATCCGCAAGGCCCGCAGCAATCTGAAGCTGACCCTCTTTGACGACATCCGGGAGCGGGTGATCGTCTCCTCGATCAAGGCTGATTACAGCTGTGAGGAGCTGGTAGGGAAAAAGATCATCGTTCTCTGCAACCTGACGCCGGCCCGCCTGACCGGCGTGACCAGCGAAGGAATGCTGCTTGCGGCAACGAACAGTGCCTGCGGCTGTCAGGTCATCTTTGTATTTGTGATTATTTCCTTAAATTGTTTTATTATCCGCGAGATCGTAGGGGCGAACACAGTTCACCCCTACGGCTATATCGCATCCTCATTTGAATTATATAAACCGGGATCTGTCCGCATCATTAACGAGCATCGGTTTTCGCCGTACAAAATCCACATCCGGAAAAACTTCCTTATCAGTGCCCGCCTAACCGGCTGCGGGTTTTGGCCGTCAGATAAAGAATGGGGCAACTATGGCGTATCCGGTTCTTCGGGCGCTTCCGGCGCCTGATCGGGGAGCCGATCATCTGATCCGCCGTCGAGGGCTTCCTCCTCACTTGTTTCCGGCTCGGTCTCCGGCTCGGTGTGGATGTAGCAGAGCTTCGGATTGGCGTCATGGCGGTAAATGTACGGCGAATCGACGGTGACGGTGTCTGTCGGCTCGATGTCGTAATAAAGCTTGCTGTAGGTGGCGGGGCACCAGGGACCGGCTTCACAATTGCTTTCGGCACACATCCGCAGCAGCATATGGCAGTCGCAGAGCTCGGTCGGTTCGGTGCCGCGGGCAAAGTATTCGATATAGGGCGCGTTGTTCGTGTCTAACTCACAGACGCCGGGAATGGCCAGCTTTCCGCACATCGGGCAGACATAGCAGGCAGTGATATTATCAGGCTGGGAGAAGGGGACGGCGGGCTTTCCGGCATTGATCCGGTCCATGACCGCCTTCCATACATTTTTATGGTAGTTGTTCATGGTAACGTTGCCGTTTAATGTCTTGCTGCCGTCGTCAAATCCGCTCCAGACGCCCATTGTGTAATAATTCGTATAACCGACAAACCAGTAGTCGCGGCCTCTTCCGGTATTATCCGTTGCGGTGCCGGATTTTCCGGCTGCCGGCATACCGCCGTCGAGGGCGGCAGAGGCAGAACTGGAATTGACCCAGGTCCCCTTTGCCCGCTGATCCTTTAAGGAATCAGCCATGGCGGATGTCAGAAGATAAGCCGTGGACGGCGAGACCACACGGTGAGTTTCGGGAGTTTTGTCGATCAGGACATTTCCGTTGTGATCGGTAATGCGGGTATAGAAGGACTGTTCGATGTAGGTCCCGCTGTTGGCAAGTGCGGCGTAGGCGTCGGTGAGCTCGAGCAGATTTACGCCTCTGGTCAGACCGCCCAGACAAAGCGCCGGTCCCAGATCGGAATAGACCTTTCCGCCGATCGTCTCGCTCCTGACAAGGGAGGTGAAGCCGAAGTCCTCAAGGGTATCGAAGGCCTGCTCGATCCCGACATTGTTGATCATAAACGAGGCAGATACCACGTTCATGGAATAGACAACGGCCATGCGGGCGGTACAGCGGCCGAGCCAAAGATCGTTGTCCCACCAGTTCCGCATGGTATAGCCCTGATAGGAAAAGGGCACATCGTTCTGCCAGCTGGAGAGAGTGAGTGAACCGCTTTCCAGTCCCGGAGCAAAGGTGGAAAGGACCTTGAAGGTCGAGCCGGGAGAGCGGCGCGTGTCGATAGCGCGGTCGAGAGAGCGGCTGACATTTTTTTCTCCGCGGCCGCCACAGATGGCAAGGACCTGCCCGCTGCTCTGGTCGATGATCACGGCGGAGAGCTGAGGCTGAAGGGTATAGTAGACCTTTTCGTCGGCGACAGACGTGCCGTCTTGCAGGATCTCCTTTTTGAACCGCTCTAATAGCGCCGAGATCTCTTCCTTGCTGCCAAAGACGAGATCATTCAGCTGAAAGCTGTTTTTGATATCGGTTTCATTGTAGGTCTCGGCCTTGCCGTCTTCATTTTCCGTATTGATCGTGCAGGTGAAGGACCATTGGAAGCAATCGTCGGGGTAGTGCTCCGGATCGTTGACCTCCTCGTCAAGCACGGACTGAATGCGGCTGTCCATGGTGGTGTAGATGTTCAGGCCGCCGCTGTAAAGCAGGGTGTAGGCATCCGCCTCGCTGTAGCCGAGCTTGTTCTGAAGATCGTCCAGAACCTCGTTGATAACGGCGTCTGTAAAATAGGTATACGTGGAAGAGCTTTCCTTGATCCTCAGATTGTTGTCGGCGATCCGTTTATAAAGGGAGGCCGTATCCGCAATGGCTTCATCGTACTGCGCCGGGGTGATCAGCTCCTGTTCGAGCATGTGATTTAAGACCGATAAACGTCTTTCGGTATTGTTTTCCGGAAAACGGATGGGATTGTAGCGGTAGGGATTCTGCGTGATGCCGGCTATGCAGGCGCATTCCGACAGCGTCAGCTCGTCCACGTCCTTGCCGAAATAGCGCTGGCTTGCCACCTGGACCCCGAGACTGTTCTGCCCGAGGTTGATCGAGTTGAGGTAGCTGACAAGGATCTCGTCCTTGGAGACTTCCTTTTCCAGCACGATCGCCAGGTACTGTTCCTGAAATTTGCGGATAAAGCGCGCTCCCCAGCCCTTTTCCATTCCGCCGTTAAAGACATTGTTTTTGATCAGCTGCTGCGTGATCGTCGAGGCGCCGCCGTTTATGCTGCCCTTAAGCAGGAGAGAAGCCATGGAACGAAGTATGCCGCGGATATCCACGCCTTCATGGGTGAAGAAGCGCTCGTCTTCGATGGCGACGAAGGCATTGATCAGATCCTTCGGGATGCGGGAGAGCGGAACGGGATCGCGGTTGGAGCCTGACTGGATCAGTGTTTCCACGGAATCGCCGTCCCGGTCGTAAAGCGTTGAAGCAATGCCGAGCGGGGCGATCGTCAGGGACTCAGCCTCCGGGGACGTGTCCACGATGCCCTTTATCGTTCCGTAGATAAAGCTGCCGCCGGCTGAAGCGGCTAATACGAGGAGCAGGATCGTGATCTTAAGAACATGAAGAATCAGGCGGCTGGTCATCTTGCTTGACTGATGCGCCGCATGCTCAAGTTCATATTCTACACTTTCAGCATCGTATTTCATATTCACCTCCGACTGTATTATAGCAGATCGGCGGACTTTAGAAAAGAAAAATCGCTTCTTGGCAAACGCTGTGCTTCATGCTATGGTTACTTGTGGATGGGCTGAGGTCTCGAGCCTGAATAAAGCCTGGAAGGGAGGCGTTTGCGATGGCGGCATCTTATATGATCTTAAGCGGCGCCGGAAGCGGTCATTATGAAGAAAAACGCTCCCGATTTTTGTCGGCAGCTTATCCCGTAAGGACGGAGGAGGAAGCCGCGCGGATCATTGCGGCAGAAAAGAAGAAGACCTTTGACGCCCGGCACCATTGCTTTGCCTATGTGCTCGGGAAAAATCGCGGGATATGCCGCTTCAGCGATGACGGAGAGCCGTCCGGCACTGCCGGAAAGCCGATCCTTGATGTCCTGCTCGGCCAGGACCTTCATGACGCCCTGATCATTGTGACGAGATATTTCGGCGGCACGCTTCTCGGAACAGGAGGCCTTACCCGCGCTTACCCAGCGGCGGCAGCGGCTGCGGCTAAAGACGCCGGGAGGGCAATGGTCATACCGGCAAGAAAGGCCGATATATCCTGCGAATATACCGACCTTTCCCGGGTGGAAAAGCTGCTCCGCTCAATGCCTTCTGTCTACGAAGGCGGCCGTGATTATCAGGAAAAAGCGGTGCTCAGCCTGTATCTTACGGCAGATGCGGAAGAAAAATTTGCTGCGGCATTAGGCGATGCGTCGTCTGGGCGTGCCCTGCTGACCCTGCTTGATGAAACGGAGATCGTGATCTGCCGGGACAGCTTTTCCGGCGAGTATGCGCCGGATTAATCCGTCCCGTTTTGCTCCGACTGTGCGGAGGCGTTCTCTTTAGCGGGGAGGGCTCTGCGGCTGCGCCGCTTTTTCGCGGATCTGACGATAAGAAGGAGGGCGGCGGCAGCAATGGCGGCAAACAGGACAAAGCCGAGAGCATATTCCGCAAGGAACAGAGCGAAGGAGCTGAAGGCTTCGCCGATGGATCTCAGCCCTCTGCTAAACGCGGCGGAGATCCGCTCGCCGAAGGTGTCGGGAGCCTCCTGCGGCTCGGTATAGACCCTGACCTCATGCAGTGAAATCGTAACGGAAGAGTACTCCACCTGATTATCATACAGCCTGAGCTGTGAGGCATAGCGCTCAAGCTCATATTCAACATCGGTCAGGTGATCCTGAACGGTAAGGAGATCCTCGAGCGATTCCGCCTTTTCCATCAGGCTGATCAGGGTATCGCGCTGCGTTTCCAGAGATTTCAGCCGGCTTGCCGTGTCGGTATAGTCAAGCGTGATATCCTTCATTTTTTCGGAACGCGAGACGATGTTGCCGATATCGCCCACCTTGCCGTCAAATTCCGCTAATGCCGAGACCGGAATCCGCAGAACATATTGCGCGGTGCGGGATTCGTTTTGCCAGTAGCTGTTTCCGGAGACAGAGGAGTCCTCGATATAGCCGCCGAGAAGACTTGCTAACGAGCTGACAGCTGCTGAGGACTTGTCAAACTCCTGCGTTTCTATGGTGAAAGACATGGTCTTGACCAGCTTCCTGCCGTCCTCGGCCGGACTCTGTTCTCCTTCCTGCGCGCCTGCGGCTTCGTATCCTTCCGCCTCATCACGGTAAAAACCGTATTGACTGACGGCCTCCGTGAGCGTTTTGCTGTCGCCTGTCTGCGGCGGATCATCCTTCCGGTAGTCGTGGCTTCCGCACCCGCCGAGCGCGAGGGCTAATATCAGGAAAAGAGACAGGATCTTGCCTGCATTTTTCATCATGGTTTCCTCCTTTATTTGCTGATGCCTTCTCCGGACGTCAAAATGTCCGTTCTGCGTATTAAACAAATGAACGGAATCAAACGTTGCAAAACGGCAGAAAAAAGATTAAAATACTCGGCAAATGCGGAGCGGCTCTGCATTTTAAGAACAATGGGAGACAGAAGATAAATTTTTTATAAAGTTTCGAAACGGTAAAGACGTTTTATCCCTGCCGTTTGTATTCTGTACGGAAAGGAAATCCACGTGAAGACTGCTGAAGAGGCCGTCGCCGCCTATGAAAACATGCTGTACCGTGCGGCGCTTTCGATCACCGGAAACCGAGATGATGCGCTGGATATGGTTCAGGAAACGTTCATTCGCTGGCTCACCAAACGCCCGGAATTTGAGTCGGATGAGCATGAGAAAGCCTGGCTGCTCCGTGTGGTCATGAATCTTTCTCGCAACCTGATGAAGTCCGCCGCACATCGGACCTCCTGTGAGCTGCTGGACATCTATCCGGCCAAGGACAGAGAGGAAGAATGCCTGATCGAGGATGTGATGAGACTTCCGGAAAAGATCCGCGAGGTCATCTATCTGTATTATTACGAGGAGTACGATTCCCGGGAGATCGCCGTGATTCTCGGAGAGAACGTCAGCACAGTCAGGACAAGAATGGCACGCGGACGGAATCTGCTGAAAAAAGCGCTGAAGGAAGGCGGGGAGGCCGAAAATGAAAGCCTATAAGGAATATATGGACCGCATCAGGCTGGATGACGATCAGCATCAGAAGCTGCTTTCGGCGATCAGCGAGGCTGAAAAAGCCGCGAAGGAGGTCACCCGGCCTCTCCCCGAGGAAAAAGTGCGGGATAAGGCGCCACTTCCATTCCCGCTTAAGCGCTTCGGCGTACTGGCGTCTGCCGCGGCATTAGCCCTGATCATTCTTTCGCTTGGCACCGGCGGCAGGATATGGAGATCGGCCGATCAGGATCACGAAGCGACTCTTTCGGGAAAAACCGATACCGTGACCACCGGGGACTTGTCGGCAGCGCCGGATAATGAAAAAGAAGGAAATAAGGCCGAAGAGGAATTTTTCCGAAATGAAGCCGATCAGGCATCCGCCTCCACGTATCAGGCGGCAAACGCGGGACCTGAGGCAAACACAGAGCTCGCCCTTCCGGGCTTATCCGGCTTCGCAGCGAGCGCACCTTTAACGATCGATTTCGGCAGCGGCGACATCCCGCTTTTGGACCGGGCCCTGTCCGCCATGAAAAACGAAGCCGCGCCGGAAAAAGCAGACGTCCGCTTTTCCTACAAGGATACCGTTTTTTCCTATTCCGCCGATGACGGTACGCTTTGGGCAGGCGGTCGGTCCTGCGTGCTTACTGATGAGGACAAGGCGGCGTTAAACGAGCTTATCCGCGCGTACGAAGAGGATAAGCCGCAATGAGGTCGTATGTCTATATGCTCAAATGCAATGACGGCACGATATACACCGGCTGGACGAACGACCCCGAACACCGGCTGAAAATGCACAATGCGGGCAGGGGCGCGAAATATACAAAATCCCGTTTGCCGGTTGAACTTGTGCATCTGGAAGAGTATAATTCCAAAGAGGAAGCTTTGAAGCGCGAATGCGCACTGAAGAAGCTCTCCAGGAAGGAAAAGCTCGAACTGATCGCCCATGGCTAAAGCCCTTTTTATTGCGGAAAAACCGAGTGTTGCCCAGGAATTTGCCCGGGCGCTTCATGAACCCACGACAAGAAACGACGGCTTTCTTGAAAGCGAGCGTGCCGTTGTTACCTGGTGCGTGGGTCATTTGGTTACCATGAGCTATCCGGAAGCGTATGACCCTGCGCTGAAAAAATGGTCAATGGAGACCCTTCCCTTCATTCCGGAAGAATTCAAATATGAACTGATCCCTGCCGTGAAAAAGCAGTTTAACATTATCAAAGGCCTTATCCACAGAAGTGACGTCGATCGCATATATGTCTGCACCGACTCCGGCCGCGAGGGGGAATACATCTACCGCCTTGTTGCCCGTTTGGCCGGTGTTCCGGAAACGACGAAACAGCTTCGCGTCTGGATCGATTCCCAGACCGAGGAGGAGATCCGCCGGGGCATTCGGGAGGCGAAAGACGAATCGGAATACGACAATCTCTCCGATGCCGCCTATCTGCGGGCGAAGGAGGATTATCTGATGGGGATCAATTTCTCCCGTCTGCTTTCGCTCAAATACGGCTATGAGATCCGCACCTTCCTCGGGGACCCGAAGGCCAAGGTCGCGGTCGGGCGCGTCATGACCTGCGTGCTCGGCATGGTGGTAAGGCGGGAGCGCGAGATCAGAAGCTTTGTTAAAATGCCCTTTTACAAGCTGATGCTTCATCTTGCCCCTGAGGGAGCAAAAGGGAGCGTTCTGAATATGGAGTGGCGGGTGAGCGATGGCTCTCGTCATGCCGGAGCCCCCTACCTGTACCGTAATAACGGCTTTAAGGAGCGTGCCGCCGCGGAAGCGACAGAAGAAGATCTGATGAAGGCTCCGCCCGTTCAGGCCGAGATCGTTAAGATAAGTTCAAAGAAGGAGCGGGTCAATCCGCCGCTTCTCTTTAATCTTGCCGAGCTGCAGAATACCTGCTCGCGAAGCCTGAAGATCAGTCCGGCTGAAACGCTGAACATCGTTCAGGAGCTGTATGAAAAAAAGCTGGTCACGTATCCGCGTACGGATGCACGAGTCCTGTCCTCTGCCATAGCGAAGGAGATCGATAAGAACCTTAACGGCCTGACTCGGTTAGAAAGTGCGGCTCCCTTTGCCCGGCATATTCTGGAGAACGGATCAAGCAGCGGTATCGTCAAAAGCCGCTATACCAACGATAAAATGATCACGGACCATTATGCCATTATTCCGACGGGACAGGGACTGCAGAACCTGCACTCGCTGTCTCAGATCAAGCAGGATGTCTATGACAAGATCGTCCGGCGTTTTCTCGCGATTTTTTATCCTCCTGCCGAGTACCGGAAATATGAGCTGGAGGCGGCTGTTGATACGGAGCATTTCTTTGCGTCTTATAAAACGCTGACCGATGAAGGCTTTATGAAGGTCAGCGGCCTCTGGCAGAACAAAAAGAAGACGGACGGAGAAGAAGAGGAGCAGGAGGCGGAAGGCGCCTGCGAGCTTCTTTCCCGGCTGAAAAAGGGACAGAAGATCGCGGTCTCGGACATCGGGATCAAGGAGGGCGAGACCTCGCCGCCTTCCCGCTACAATACCGGCTCCCTGATCCTTGCCATGGAAAACGCAGGACAGCTGATCGAGGACGAGGAGCTGAGGGCTCAGATAAAGGGCTCGGGGATCGGCACCAGCGCAACGCGGGCGGAGATCCTGAAAAAGCTGGAAACGAACCGGTATCTCGCCGTGGTCAAAAAGACACAGACCGTACAGCCGACGCTGCTTGGAGAAATGATCTTTGATACGGTGGCCTGTTCGATAAAGCCGCTCCTCAATGCGGAGCTGACCGCAAGCTGGGAGCTCGGGCTTTCCCGCACGGCAGAGGGGACGATCACCTCCGACGAATATATGACAAAGCTTGATGATTTCATCAGACGCCGGGTGGCGGCCGTCAAGGATTCGGATTACCGGCTCTGGCTGAGAAGCGCGTTTGCCCGATCGGCGCCGTTTTACGGAAAATGGACGGAGGCCGGGGGAAGAAAGACCGGAGGGCGCAGGTCCTCCTCTACCAATAAAACATCCGAAAAGAACGAGGAGAAAGAATCATGAACAAAGATGCACTGAAAAGTAAAAATCTGCTTGACCTCAGTCACACGGCAGCCGCCTCACTTTTTGAACAGACCGAATATCCCTGGGAGGTCCTGCCGCAGATAAAGGATTTTGTCGCGACCCTCGGCAAGAGCCTTGATCCCGCGGAGTATACGGAGATCTCGTCCGAGGTCTGGGTGCATAAAAGCGTAAAGATCGCTCCGACGGCGTCCCTGAACGGCCCCTGCATCATCGGGGAGGGAACGGAGGTGCGGCAGTGCGCCTTCGTGCGCGGCAGTGCGCTTATCGGCGCTCATTGCGTGATCGGCAACTCGACGGAGATCAAAAACAGCATTATTTTCGATAACTGCGAGGTCCCTCATTACAACTATGTGGGCGATTCCGTGCTCGGATTTCACGCTCACATGGGCGCCGGTTCGATCCTGTCCAATATCAAGGCGGACAAGAAAAACGTAACCGTTGCCTTTGAAGGAGAAAAGATCCCGACAGGGCTTAGGAAAATGGGCGCCGTGCTCGGAGATTACGCAGACCTTGGCTGCAATTCCGTCTGCAATCCCGGGAGCATTATCGGAAGGAAGACCAACTTATATCCCCTTTCCTTTGTGCGCGGCTTTGTTCCGGCCGATCATGTGTACAAAAAACAGGGCGAGGTCGTCGAAAAGCATTACGACTGACCGGCCCTGAAAGAGCGATGAGAAGGCGCCGTCAGATCGCAGCGATCTCGGCGGCGATCTTTAGGAATTCTTCCATCGCGCGGGTGACGTACTTGCCGTTCTTGTAGAAAAAGCACAGGGAACGGCGGGTAAAGCCCGGATCCAGCTTATAGAAAACGGCCTTCGGGTTGTGATAAGTATTCATGGCCAGCGTG
>JAZRYN010000041.1:0-3558 GCA_045600745.1 Lachnospiraceae bacterium | reverse complement strand
AAGGTATATTCCTTAAAGAGCCCCTCCGGATTCCCGGCGTTTTTCCCGCCCGCAAGCTGCGTGTCGAGCCCGCCTGCGGCCACGACCTTACCGCTCCCGTCCGTATAGGAAATGATCTCGGTATATCCGTATCCGGATACCGCCGGGCCTATTACCGCAAGAATAATGATCAGCAGGATGATGCCAAGGCCGATGATGGCTCTTTTCTTTTTGAAAAATCTGACCGCAACGCCCTTCCAGAAGCCCTGAGAAGCAAAGTTGGAATCGATCTCCGTATTGTTGTTCTCCAGAAAGCCAAAATCCTCGCTGCGCATTTCGGGCATATAGTTCTCTGTCATTTTATTCACCTCCCGAAACACGGATCCTCGGGTCAAGAATGCCGTACAGAATATCGACCACCATCATGATGCCGATGTATAACGCCGAATACAGAAGCCCCAGGGCAAGAACGTAGTTGTAATCCAGCCCCTCTCCCGTCAGCGCGTCCACCATCAGCTTGCCTATCCCGTTGATCCCGTAGATCTTTTCAATCACGAGCGTGCCCGTTATCAGATCCACCACAAGCGGGGCGATAACCGTAACGATGGGGATCAGCGCATTGCGCAGAACATGCTTCCTGACGAGCGTTTTGCCGAAAAGCCCTTTTGCCTGAGCCAGAAGCACATAATCGGAATCCATCACCTCCACCATTTCGTTTCTTGTGAATCTCGCGATCGTGGACATGCTGAAAAGGCTTAAGGAGACCGCTGGCATCACCGAAGATCTGAGGAAATCGTACGACTGGAAAAAGTACGGAAAGATATTCAGCTTGTAGGCCAGGTTGTACTGCAGGAATATCATAAACACATAGGAGGGAACACATACGCCTATGATGGATACGACCGTACAGAAAATATCAAGAAAGCCGTCCCGGTGAAGAGCGGCAGTGATTCCGAGCAGAAGGCCAAGGGCGGCGCCGATAAGGACCGCCATTCCGCCGATCCGGAAGGAATTGGAAACGGACGTCTTCAGGACCGTTTTAATGGGGACGCCGTAATACAGGGAGGTCCCGTTGCCGAAATCGCCCTTGAGCGCCTTTGCCATGTACCGGA
The DNA here is from genome assembly GCA_045600745.1 of Lachnospiraceae bacterium. Taxonomy (GTDB): domain Bacteria; phylum Bacillota; class Clostridia; order Lachnospirales; family Lachnospiraceae; genus UBA6987. The sequence goes on along the minus strand of JAZRYN010000041.1, from coordinate 2,467 downwards.
AAAACTGGGTAAACACAGGGTCATCCAGCCCCATTTCCGCCCGCTTAGCGGCGATCTGCTCCGCTGTCATGCGTTCGGACGGAAACGGGTTGCCCGGCATGATCCTGACCAGCATAAACAGCAGAAACGCAATAAGTAAAAGAGTCAATAACGATGTGATCACTCTTTTTGCAATATATTTAGCCATAAACAATAACCTGTATTCCGAGGAATAAATAAGTGCGACGGACATCCGGATAAGCTCCGGATGCCCGTCATCGGCAATGGGTCAAACTGATAAGAGCTTATTTTTTGATGCTTGCGTTCTTGTAAACACGATTAAGCGCAACAGGGTGGAATTCCACACCCTCCACGCCTGAAGCGATCAGATTGGCGCTTGCCTTGGTGTAAAGAGGCGCAATGACCGCCTCCTTCATCGCGATCTCCTCCGCCTGGTAAAGAGCCGCCCAGCGGGCTTCGTAATCGCTGACATAAGCCCCTGTCGTGCAGTCCTTGATCAGTGCATCGTATTCCTCATTGCTCCAGAAGCCGTAGTTGTTCGCGTTGTCCGTGATCCACATGCCGAGATAGGTCATCGGATCGGCATAGTCCGGGCCCCAGCGCGTCAGAGCGATCTCGTAGTTATCGTTCTGCATCTTGTTCAATCTTTCGGTCTTGGACATGGTGGAAAGCGTAATGGTCACTCCCGGAAGATTGGCCTCGATCTGGGACTTAATGGCCTGAGCGACCTTTGTCACCTCGTCGCCTTCGTTATTTCCGTAGATCATGGTAAATTCAAAGCTGTCCTTTTTCAGCTCTTCCTTTGCCTTGGCAAGATAGTCCTGTGCCTTGGCCGCATCGAATCCGCAGTAATCCGCAAATTTCTGCTGATCCGCCGAGAAATCCTCGCCGGTCGCCGCACTTGCCGCAAACTGCGGAGGAACGCAGGTATAGGTAGCCAGAGAACCGTCTTTGACATAATTGTCCACGATAGCCTCTCTGTCTATCGCATTGCTTATGGCAAGGCGAAGGTCGGCATTGGCCAGAAGGCCGCCGGCGTTATTTTCGGTCTGGGAAAAGCTGATATACCACATATATCCGGCGCCGGTGACCTTAAGATTATCGGCCATATCCTTCTTGGCGGCGTCTACCTGATCGCCGGAAATCGCCGTAAGATCAAGCTGTCCGCCCTTAAATGCGGTAAGCGCACTGTCGGATGAGCCGACGACCTGATAGGAGATCCCGGGAAGCACGACCTTCTCAGCATCGTAATAGTCCGGGTTTTTCTTCAGCGTAAGGCTTGCCGTGCCCGGGACATAATCCTCGAGCATAAAGGCTCCGCAGGAAAGATAGGTATCGGGCGACGTTCCGTATGTTCCGGCTTCAAGTCCCTCATAGAACTTCTGGTTGATCGGATAGAAGGACGGGAAGTACATCAGCGACGGGAAGAACGATACGGGGGACTCCAGCTCGACAACAAGGGTCTTGTCGTCCTGCGCGCTCACGCCGAGCGTTTTGGGGTCTGCGCCCTCATAAAGGATCTTGTCCGCATTCTTTACACAGCCCACGGAAGAATCGAACATATAGCCGTATTCCTCATTGGCCGTCATCGCAAGCTGCCAGGCAAAGACAAAGTCATTTGCCGTGACCTCATCGCCGTTCGACCATTTGGCGTCATCTCGGATCTTGAAGGTGTAGGTCATCCCGTCCTCGGAGGCCTCCCATGTCGCCAGGGCGGGAACGGCAGCGCCCTCCGCATCCATCTGGGTAAGTCCGTCGATACAGTCTGCGATCACCTCGAAAGATTCTCCGTCAGTCGCAAGGTTCGTATCAAGAGACATAACGTTCGTGCTGAGCATAACCTTCAGATAGGCTCCGCCTTCATCGCCGCTTCCTTTGCCGCCGCACGCCGTCAGACAGCCGGCTGCCATTACGAGGCAAAGAAAAAGCGCGATGGTACGCATTGTTTTCTTCATGCTGCAAATCTCCTTCTCTTTCTTTATTAATCTTCGAACCGTTTCTGTGCCGGGCGGTTTTCAGATTAATATCAACCGATTATACGGAAGCTCAATAAGGATTGCAAGCGAAAAATGAAGTTTTTTGCAAATTAATAGAATTATTTTTGTTATAATCTCGATTAAATAGAATTTGTGCCCGTATTTCATCCTCCCGAGACGGCATTTGCTCCGATCTTCGCTCCGGGCACACCGTTTTTTTGCCTGACAAAAAGGGACCGGCTTTCACCGATCCCTCAAATTTGAAGATCAATCAGATCCCGGACTCACCTATTACTCGGCATCCATACCGTCGGCATAGAAGTCTCCGAAGAGCTCCTGCAGAGAAGGCATATCCTCCGGGATAGGGCGGGCGACCCAGGTGGTATTCATGTAGTGCTTGAGCGAAATGTTTTCGGAAACGATATTTCCGCCCCAGGTACCGCAGCCCATGGAAGATGTGGGCGGCATACCGTTGGTAGCCGAGCCGGCAT
>JAZRYN010000040.1:0-5188 GCA_045600745.1 Lachnospiraceae bacterium | reverse complement strand
TCTTCGCCCTGAGCGTTGGTAAGGAACTCACCCATGAGCTTCTTCTCGCCGGTGGCGGGATCACGGATAAAGGCAACGCCGGTACCGGAGTTGTCGTTGGGGTTGCCGAATACCATGGGCATTACGTTAACAGCGGTACCCCAGGAATAGGGGATGTCGTTGTCTCTTCTGTAAACGTTCGCACGGGGGTTATCCCAGGAACGGAATACCGCACGGATAGCTTCGTAAAGCTGAACCTTGGGATCAGCGGGGAAGTCCTCACCGAGCTGGTTCTTGTACTCAGCCTTGAACTGGGCAGCAAGCTCTTTGAGGTCGGCAGCGGTAAGATCAACGTCGAACTTAACGCCCTTTTCTTCCTTCATCTTGTCGATGAGCTGCTCAAAATACTTCTTGCCCACTTCCATAACCACGTCGGAGAACATCTGGATGAAGCGGCGGTAGGAGTCGTAAACGAAACGCTCGAACTTAGGATCGGGGTTATGCGCGATCATAGCCGCAACGACCTCGTCATTCAGGCCGAGATTCAGGATGGTATCCATCATACCGGGCATCGATGCGCGGGCGCCGGAGCGCACGGAAACCAGCAGCGGATTTTCCCGATCGCCGAACTTTTTGCCGTTGATCTTTTCCATCTTGGCCACGTACTCCATCACCTGGGCCATGATCTCGTCATTGATCATGCGGCCGTCTTCGTAGTACTGCGTGCAGGCTTCGGTGGTAATGGTAAAGCCCTGCGGCACGGGAAGGCCGATGTTGGACATTTCCGCCAGGTTGGCACCTTTGCCCCCCAAAAGGTTGCGCATCGACGCATTGCCTTCCGAGAAAAGATACACCCATTTCTTCATATAAGCTTCCTCCTCTGTGATCGTGACAAATATGTTAGCTTTTTATCGGGCTAATTCTATCATAAAATCTCTTTTCATGATATAAGCACCCGCTTAAGAATCTTAGGTCTGATTTCCGTTTCGATTAACTTTGCAAAATCTTCGACCCGTGCGGAGAAGGGAAAAGCCCGGACCGCTTATTTCTCCGCATTGCGGATCGCCTTTGCGGATTCCTGCAGCACCTCCTCGACCTTGCGGACAGGCATGCCGAGGCGCTTAGCCAGTTCCTCCGCCTGCAGCGGGCGTCCGTCCTCGGCCTCGCTCTTTTTCACCTCTTCGAGAATGCGGTTGGCGGCATTCGTCATATCCTCCTGCATCCGGGAAAAGCCTGCCTCCTCCCGCAGCATTGCCCGGAGATCCTTCCGCACTTTTTTCTCCAGAAAATCCTCAAGCTCACCGTCCTCGGCCGAATAAGCATTCAGGCCTTCCACAAGGCTCAGGTTCGCCTCCTGGATGAGATCGGAAAACGGCACGCCCTTTCCGGCAAATTCACGGGCGAGGCTGACCGCATAATGAAGATTGCCTTCGGCAAGACGTTCTCTTGCCTTTTCGCGCTTATCCGGCGGCCCGTCCCTTAGCTGCGCGGCAAGCGTACTCATTTCCGTGCTGTCAAGCGGCTTGACCGCTTCCAGATCCTCCAGATAGAGGTCAAGCAGCTTCCGGTCCTCCTCCGAAAGCGTCTCCTCCGCCTCGTCCTTTCCCAGCTCCAGCGACCGCGTATCATGCGGTACATAGTCCTGCAGCGTAATATTTTCCCGTTCCAGATATTCGTAGATCTGCCCGATCTTTTCCTCGTTCAGGCTGACCGAGGGAAAGGCGCTCAGAATATCCGCCACCGTAACGGAGCCGCCTTTTTTTGCGGCAAGGGAACGGATGGTCTCCAGACCTTGACGAAATGCTTCCTGACTGTTCATGGCATTCTCCTTCTTGACCGGTTCGGTCAGATAAACATTTTTTTGTACATCGCACGCCGAAGCCTGCGGATAAAGGACGCGATAAAGAGAAAAAGACCGACGAGTCCGAAAAAGCCTGCCGAATACAGCGACCAGTTGAACATTCTGACCTTGAAGGTAAGATGAAGAAAGAACTCCAAAAGCATGGTGGATCCGCCGATCAGAATAAACAGGAGCCCCATCAGCATCAGCTTTGTGCGCGGCCTGAAGTGCAGCGCCACGATCCCGACGCCGAAATAGGTGAGCAGGAAGGTCATGCCGGTGACCGGAAAGGCGAAGGGCAGGAACCAGTTCCCGCCGGTGACGGCACTGATGTAAAGAAGGTATCCCGCAAGCGCCGCAAAGCTGAGCGGAATAAAGACCGCGGGATAATAGCGCCGGAACCAGAAGGGCAGGACCGCACCGATATAAACCAAGGCCTCGCCGAGCAGCACATAGCCGGACCACGCCATGCGGCGGTAGACCGCCAGACACGCCGCAAGGCATCCCATCGCAATGCCGAGCATCACGAGAGAAATGATCGTCAGCAGCGTATATTTTCCGTTATCCTCACGCGCAGGATAAAGGTCCGGATTATAGTGCAGATTCCTCTGTTTTTCCTCCGGATTCCAGACCTGTGTGCCGCAAAGCGGGCATTCCCGTGCGCCGTCCTCTAACGCCACACCGCATTTCACGCAATACAAGACTTTTCTCCTTTTCGTTTACGGATCATTTGATTCTATCGTGACCGGAAGCCCCAAGCGGACCAGGTTCGTAAAGAAGCGGCGTTCCAGCTCGGTCTCCCGGATATTCCGGATCATGTTGATCGTAGTCAGGTTCCCGCAGCTTGCCACCGAGCAGTTGTTCGGATAGGTGAGCTGTACACCGATCATGAAATCGACCCGCCTGACAAACGGCGCCATTTCCTCCGGCAAAGCGATCCGGCCGAGATTGGATATGTTCAGGCAGCCCTTTCTTTCCCCGCAGCGCAGGTATACGATGCGCATCGCTATGTTCTTGATGAAGAGCGGCGCAAGACGCATCGCCTTGTTTCTCGCCGGCAGCACATTGGCCGCGATGCGGGAAGCCATTTTCTCCGGCGTGATCTCCATGTCCATCTGTTTGCGGTACTCCACGCAAATGTCCTCGACCGTGTAATCCTTCAGCCGGGGATCGACCCCGATATTCAGGACGAGCGAGAAGTTCCGCAGCGTATCGACCGAAAAAACTTTGCGCAGATTGACCGGGATCGTGATCTTGACCGGACGGCGTTTCTTCTTCCGGACGTGCCCCTCCTGCATATCGATAATGGTTTTCGTCATGACCGCCGACAGGAAGCCGGTCACCGTCGAATGGTATTCTCTGGCTTTTTCCGCCAGCGCCTCCGTCGGGATCAGCCCGGTGATCACATGCATAAAGCCGCCGGCCTCCGGCGTACCGAAAAGATGATAGACCGTCTGCTCGCGGCGGCTCATGGGCGTATCGCCCGTACAGCGCTGAAAAGCGTCCTGCAGCTCCTCCGGCGTCGGCTCATCCTTAAGGCTCCTGACTCCGCAGGTCTTGCTCACCTGCCGTCCGTAGTGCCGCTCCAGATAACGGGCGACCAGGGATTTCAGGAAAATTTCGCCGCCAGTCCCGTCAGTCAGCACATGGAAATATTCCACCGCAATACGATTTTCATGGTAGAGGACACGAAAACAGCATCGCCGCTGTTCCCGTTTGCTCATGTGCGTCAGCGGATAAGCATATTCCGGAATCGGTTCCGGCGCCTTATCCACAGCCTGCAGATAGTACCAGAACAGTCCCTTTCCCAGTCTCACGTATAACGACGGAAAACGCGGCATCAGATCCTTGACCGTCTGTTTCAGGCAGGAAGGCTCCACGTTTTCGCTGAGATCGGCCGATATCCGGAAGGTATTGACCCACCGGCTGCTTCGGATGGCCGGAAAGATCAATGCCGCATTGTCAAGCCGCATCCATGATCTCATGACGTTTTTCTCCTCAGGAATTCCCGGATCCTGTCCGAGTCCTCTTCTCTTGCCTTCAGTCCGTACAGGATGTAGGCGTGCCACATCTCCTCCGCGACCGTAAGCTCTGCGGTGCATCCCGCATCCGCTAACGCTGCCTGCATCCTTACCGCGTCGTCAAGGAGGATCTCATCACCGCCCGCGAAAATAAGGCTTTCCGGCAGTCCGCGCAGATCTCCGAAGAGAGGGGAAAGATACGGCTCAGAAAGATCCGTTTCCCCCCCGTAGGCCTTTGCAAACACCGCCAGCTTTTCTGTTGTCAGCGAAGGGTCGACGTCCCGGTTATACCCATGTGAGCCGCCCGATAACGTGAGGTCCGTCCACGGCGAGATCGAAACGATCCCCTCCGGCATCGGCAGCTGCATCTCTCTTAGGCGCAGCGCCAGGGCATAGCACAGCCCGCCTCCCGCGGATTCACCGATCAGGCAGACCGGCTGCTCCGGATAGGTCTGCCGGATCCATTTATAGGCGGAGACCGCATCGTCAAGCGCCGCGGGATAGGGATGCTCGGGCGCGAGCCGGTATGCCGGACAAAGCGTCACGGCTTCGGTCTCGGCCGTAAGGATCTCGCCGTAAAGGCTGGCATAGCCGATATCCCCCGTACAGTAGCCGCCGCCATGCAGATAAAGCACGATGCCTCTGCGGGAAACGGTCTTCGGCGTAAGCAGGACCGCTTCACAGTCAGGCAGCGAAATGATGCGCCTGCTCGTGCTGCCCTTCAGCAGGTTCTTCAGCGCAGCTGCGGCAAAATTCATCAGCTTCCGCTCCGTCACCACCGGGTCCGGCTCGGGAGTATTCTTCATCTTCATCATTCTCTCGCGCAGGCGCGGGATAACGCTGTCGGGAATACGCGGCATGTAAGGCTCCTTTCTGACGAAAGGAGTATAGCATGGAAGCCGCCCGCCCGCAAGGCACAAGTGCGGTGCCGGATCTATAGGTTCCCGTTTTTCTCGGTACGTATGAGCGGCCGCCGATAAGTATTCGGGCAAAAGGAAAAGGGCGGTGAAGCTTTCAAAGCCTCCCGCCCTCAGGTGTTTTACGATCGCTGATTATTCGCTTCTTTTTCTCTTTCTGCTGTAAAATGCGGTTCCGGTCAGCGTCACGCTGCCCGCGGCAAGAAGCATCGCCCAAAGCAGCAGGTGGCTGTCATCTCCGGTCTTCGGAGTGGTCGGATCGGTCGGTGTCGCAGAGATCTTCGTCCATTTTGCATAAACCGTGGTATTTGCGGTAATCGCAGAATCGAAGTCAAACTTCGTGGAGCAGGCTGCATCTGCGTACCAACCGCCAAAGGTATATCCGCTTGCCGTGGGATCAGCAGGCTTGGTTGCCTTTTCGCCTTCCTTGA
>JAZRYN010000039.1:0-13872 GCA_045600745.1 Lachnospiraceae bacterium | reverse complement strand
TTTTCGCTTTGACTGCCTCTTCCGGCTCTGCCGTTTTCACTTCCGGCGCCTTTTCGGCTTCGATCGGCTTCACCTCCGGCGTCACCGGCTCTGCCGTTTTCACTTCCGGCGCCTTTTCAGCGGCAAGCGGTTTTGCTTCTTGTGCCTTCCCTGGCATTTCTCCTGCCGCGGTCTGTGCCGCCTCGGAAGAGACCTCCTCGGCCGCTTCCGGCGCTATTTTTTCTTCTTCCCTTATGGCTTCCGGCGCAGCCTGAAGCACTACAGGCGTTTCCGGCTCTGCCGGCGAGGGGGCAGGCTTTTCTGCCTCTTCTTTTCCGGCTTCCTCCTGCGCGCGGAAGAAATCTTCAATGGTTTCCTGGCGGTAATCATCGTCATTTTCCGGAAGGATCACGGAAGCTGCCGAAGGCGCCTCCGCGGTCTCCGTTGCGACCGCGCCCTTATCGAACTTCACCGTATCGGATACCGCCGCCCGTTTATCCAGCACCGGTTCCTCCGTCTCTCCCATCGCCTCCTTCACCTGAGGGACGATCTCCTTGGTGTCTCCGGCAAGGTCCGCCGAAAGCTCCTCTTCCGCTTCCGCATCAAGATCGAGCTTAAGCTCCTCCTCAGCTTCCGCGGAATTCCCGGTGATCTCCGGCAGCTCTTCTTTCAGCAAAGCGCCCATGCGGGCGTCCAGATAGGCAAGCTCCGTCGGAGTATCCGTCAGCACAAATACCGTAGTCGTGCCTTCTTCTCTGATATAGGCGATCATTTCCGCGAGCCGCTCATCGGACAGGCCCATTGCGCCGTCGATCAGAAGGTCCTTTTCGGCAATGTACGGGCGGGAGGCCTCCATGCCGAGCTTGTTGAGCTTCAGCGCAGGGATGCGGGTAAGGCCGCTCATTGTCGTCCCGTTCTTATCGTGATAACGGTTCAGTGCCGCCAGCGCCGATGGGACAGCCTTTTCCAGCGTCTCGCCCTCGACAAGAACGATCCTGTCGCGCAGCCGGTCGTCATCCGGCACGGCCTCCGGGCGAAGCTCCTCTTCCGGAGCCTCCTCTTCGGCTTCCTCCGGCTCTTCCTCGGCTTCGTCCTTTTCCCTGAACTCCGCCGCCACCTCCTGATAGCGCTGCTCATAGAACTCGCGGTTATTGATCTTGTCCTGCTGTTCGGCGCTTAGCGGGGCATATTTTGATTTCAGCTTCAGCGCCTCATCCACATAAGAGCCGACGCCGAACCACAAAATGATCTCATCACAAAGCTTTGCGCAGGCATCGCCCATACCGGCCTCGTCATACAGCTCGGCAAGGCGCAGCGCCCACTCCTCTTCGAATTCATACTTGCGGTAAGTCTCGAGGATGGCGATCCTTTTATCAAGCGACTCCCCCTTGAGCTCGGCCAAAAGGTAGCGGAGCAAATAGCGGCCATTGTCGTCCGGCGCCTCCTGCAGATACATTTCGTAATACTTCTGAGCAAGCTCTGCATCCTTATCGGCAATGGCAAGACCAGTCAGCTTGTACAAAATGCGTTTGCCGACAGCCGACTCGTCGTAGGCCATCTGCAGCAGCTCGATGGCGCCCTTATAATCACGGACACGCTCATAGGCGGCTGCCGTTATGGTCAGAAGGCGCACCGAATGGACCTCTTCCCAGTCCACCGTCTCCGCGATCTTGACCGCCGCTTCACAGTCGCCCTTTTTGACCAGCTTCTGTATTTTTTCGGCTTTGATGTTGTACGTATACTTATCCATTGTACTCTCCTGTTACAGCGCCCGCCGGCCTTCAAGGGCTCTAAGCAGGGTGACTTCGTCAATATATTCCAAATCGCCGCCGACCGGAACGCCGCTTGCGATGCGGCTGGTCAGGATCCCCGTCGGCTTGATCAGTTTGCTGATGTACATGGCCGTGGTCTCGCCCTCCAGCGTGGAGTTGGTGGCAATGATCACCTCTCGGACGTCCTCGCTCTGCAGCCGCTGCATAAGCTCCTTCAGCCGGATATCCGACGGGCCGATGCCGAGTGCCGGGGAAATACAGCCGTGCAGCACGTGGTACAGTCCGTTATACTTCCCGGTGCGTTCATAGGCGGCAAGGTCTCGCGGATTCTCCACGACCATGATCTGGCTCCGGTCGCGGCTGCCGCTTCGGCAAATGGGGCAATACTCCTCATCCGTCAGCGTCTGGCAGCATTTGCAGAAACGCACGTTCTGCTTGGCATCCATAATACTGCGGCTCAGGCGTTCGACATTTTCCCCCGGCATTCCGATGATATGAAACGCCAGTCTGGCCGCGGTCTTTGCCCCGATACCGGGCAGTCTGGAGAGTTCATCGACCAGCGACTGGATGTGACTGCTGAAATACTCCATTTAGAATCCGAATCCTCCGGTCATGCTTCCCATGGCACTCTGCTTTTCCGACGATACCTTGCGCAGCGCTTCATTGACCGCCGCGACTAAAAGATCCTGCAGCATTTCCACATCATCCGGATCAACGATCTCCGGTTTCAGATTGACCGCCTTGATCTCATTGCCGCCGGTGATCACGACCTCTACGGCGCCGCCGCCTGCCGAGACCGTATATTCCTTCTCCTCCATCGCCTTCTGCATTTCTTCCATCTGACGCTGCATGCGCTGAGCCTGCTTCATCAGATTGTTCATGTTGCCGGGCATACCGCCCGAAAAGCCGCCGTGTTTCGCCATCTTAATCCTCCGTCTCTATTTCCATATGGATCGCCTGAAGCACTTCATCCGTTACAAAGCGCGGCTGCTGTTCTTTAGCTCCCGCCACCCGGATGTCAAAGGCGACCTCCTTGCTGTACATTTTTTTCAGGGCTGCCTGCAGCTGAGGGATCGTTTCGAACCGCACCGCCGCATTATATTTGAAGATATCGGCAAACACGATGCCCATCACGCCGCCGTCCTTCGGCTCTACCCAGGCGCCGTCAAGCGGCCAGGATGCCTGCCGCGGCAGGGCGCGTTTCAGGCTGCCCCAGCGCTCCTTCATCTCCTGCAGCGTGTCCCCGTCCGCCCTGGCGATGATCTGCTCGGGCTTTTCCTCCTCGGCATCCCCGGCTTTTCCGTCTGCCGGGGCAGGCGCAGGCCGCACCGGCGTTTCCGCCGCCCTGGCCATTTTCTGTTCAAGGTCCAGGATTCTTGCAGAAAGACCGGAAATGTCCTCCTCCATCGCAGGCCGGGTCGCCTTTATGGCGGCGACCTCTAACAGGACCCTTTTATCTGCCGCCGAGCGCATATCATTATATAAAGAAGAAAACAGGCGGATCAGCCGCATGAGATCTTCCGGATCGGTCATTTTCGCCTCCTCGGCAAGACGCAGCCAGTCCTCCTCGGACATTTCCAGAAGATCGCCGGTCGCCTCTGCCGTCATGAGCAGCAGCAGATTGCGCAGATACCAGATAAAATCCTGTACAAACTGGGAAAGCTCGCCCCCCTCAAGCCTCACGGCCTCGATGACCGCTAACGCTTCGGAAGTGTCATCCGCCAGCACCGCTCTCAGGAAACGGCTCAGCATATCGCTGTCCACCACGCCCAGGGCCTCGAGCGCCTTCGCATAGTCGAGCTTCCCGCCGCCGCGATAGGAGAGGCACTGGTCAAGCAGGCTGATGGCGTCACGCATGCCGCCGTCGGCTTTTCTGGCAATGTAGGCGAGAGCCTTGTCCTCCGCCTCGACGCCTTCCCCTGCCGTAAGCTCCTTCAGTCTGCCGATAATATCCGCGGTCGTGATCCTGCGGAAATCATAGCGCTGGCAGCGGGAGAGCACCGTCAGCGGGATCTTGTGCGGTTCCGTCGTTGCCAGGATGAAAATGACATAGGCCGGCGGCTCCTCAAGCGTCTTTAACAGCGCATTAAAGGCTCCGGTCGACAGCATATGCACTTCATCGATGATATAAACGCGGTATTTGCCTTCCGCCGGCCGGTACTGCACCTCATCACGGATCTCGCGGATGTTGTCCACACCGTTGTTGGACGCGGCATCGATCTCGATCACGTTGACCGAGCTTCCCTCGCTTATCGCACGGCACATGGCGCAGCTCCCGCAGGGCTCTCCGTTTTCCGGATGCTCGCAGTTGACTGCCCTGGCGAAGATCTTGGCGACCGAAGTTTTTCCCGTTCCGCGGGAGCCGCAGAACAGGTACGCATGGCCGATCCTGCCGGTCTTTATCTGATTGCGGAGCGTTTCAACGATCGGCTGCTGGCCCTTGACCTCGTCGAAGCCTGAGGGACGCCATTTTCGGTAAAGTGCTACATATGCCATGGATATGCTTGTCCATTCCCTTCGGTTGTGGTAACAGAAAACAGGTCTTTTGGCAAGACCTTTGGGTAGATCATATCATAAGGGCCGCCAAACCGCAATAAAAAACCGACATTTCCTGTGAGGGAAATATCGGTAAAATCCGCGCGCCTCCGTTCGAACAGTCATTGCGGCCGCCGCGGTGCCCGGCGTCCTTACGGCACACAGAGGTCCTGTTTAGTGCTGCTTCGTTCCCGACCTGACACGGTTCGCAGTATCTGTTGCGTAAGACCGGGCGCCGTTATTCGGCGGCCCCGCTGCGCCCTCCGGGAGGCATCACCCCTGCTATCGCTTCAGGAAGCAAGGCACGCTGCTGCCCCGGCTGCGCGGAAATTTGAGATCGCAATACGCGGTTATTATACTTTGCCGGCCCCGCGCTGTCAATCCGTATAGACCCACAAAAAATTATCATTGCGGAGGATGGCTTTTTCCAGCTCCTCCTGAGCCATTCGCTCGGTCTTCCTTGTCTGCGGGTCATACAGGATGCCCTTCTGCCATTCATGACCGATGATCCAGCGCTCGCCCAGATCCTGGCTGATCCAGCGGACCGGGATCCCTGCATCCAGATAGTACTGCAGATTTCGGTAGGAAGCGCCGCTGATCTCCACATGCCGCGGAAGATCGGCCCTGATCGCGCCTGCGGACAGCTCCTTTTTTTCCTGTTTGACCGACCATGCCCAGACGATACGTCCGTCACGGGAGTCGGTAACATAGCCGTAGTCTGCCGACGCCTCCGCAATGGCTTCGCCGAGCGCTGCCGTCGTCTTCAGCAGGCGGCCGCGGCCATAGGCGCAGAAAAGGTCCGGCGTGTTTTCATCCGCCTTGGGCAGCGAAAGCTCCGGCCCCCGGATCACCTCTGCCGCAATTTCCGTTTCCAGACGCAGGTAGGAGGGGAGCTTATTTACCGGTATCATGATCAGGCGCCCCAGGCCCTCGTGCGTATAGGAGGACACGCCGTCCGACTGAGGCTTCGTTTCGCTCCTGCTTCGCAGCATCACATCATCCTCTTTCTCGAGATAGGCGCCGTCTGCCTGTCTGGCATAACGGCGGACGATGATCTTTTCGCTGTCCTTTTCGATCCCGCTCAGGAACAGGCCGGGATAAGAATAGCCGGTGATCGGTTCCAGCGTATCGCTCAGGATCTCCAGAGCGTACATCGGGAAGCGCCCGTCCTCGCCGTCGGAGACCGGCTCATCCGTCCGTTTTCCCCTGCCGATGATCAGATCCTCCCGCATATAGCCGAGCAGCCGGATAAACTCGCCTTTCTCCGCTTCAATGTCGCTGTTAAGGGCGGTATTTAGGTCCATGACATGCAGCGAGCCGGGAAAAGTCTGGTCGCTGCCCGCCTGCCAGGCAAATGCCGTTCCCGCTTCGTTCCGGGCAAAGCTGCCGAACTCGTTCCGGTCCACGAGGACCGCTGTCTCGCCGGAGGAAATATCCATGGCAATGATCTGCCCGTCCAGGCAGAAATACAGGAAATGTCCTCCGCCCCTGATAAACAGCACGCCGGTATCCGCCTTGACGATCTCGGGCGCCTTGTCCGACGCCGCCGCCATGATCTCCTTCAGCTTGCCGGTCTCTGCCTGCCAGGTATAGCCGACCGCGCCGCTCATTCCCTCCCGGATGCCGCCGTTCATATACCCGCTGACCGCAAATTCGATATCTCCGTTCTCCGATACCTCCATGATACGGATGTCACAATCCGACCGGAACGAGCGCAGCTCGTGCTCGCCGTTCCTGCGGAAGGAAAACACCCGGGTCAGCTTCTGCTCTCCGGCCTCATAGCTGTACAGCTCTCCGTTTACGGCAAAGGCCGTGGTGCTTCCCGCCGTAAGAAGCTGTACGTTCTCCTGCTCCTGCACCCCCAGCAGGAAGCCCTTTGCGCTGACCGTATCCTCGCTGGCGCTCCAAAGCTGCGCCGCATGGCGTTCATAGGCAAGGAGGTACATCGCCGCCTTATTTTTCTGCAGGGTCATGGTTTCCCGACAGCAAAGCGTGACCGGTTCCGCCCCGCCTGCATCCGCCCGAACCAGATAGTCAAAGCGGAAGTACCCGTAGTCTCCGTGCAGCGCCTGAATGGTCATCCAGGGAGCCGAGGCCGGCTGTGCGCCGGAGCTGCCCCAGGAGACCTGATCGGCGGAGCAGTGGATGTCCGCATAAGCTAACGTGTTCTTGTCCGCCTGATCGTTCGGTTCCAGCTTGGATGCGTAAGCGGCAGCTGCCGATTTGTCAAACATGGCCTCATGGAAGCTCTCCGCGTATTCCGTCAGTGCCGCCAGCGTCTTCTCATCGACCTTCCGGATGCGGGTATAATAAAATGCCTGCCGGTCACTCATTTCGACCGTGAATTTCAGCCGGTAGTCGCATTCCTCTTCATATAGATCCTGCAGAGAAAAACCGAAGCGGTAATCGCTGCCGTCTCCCTCGAACCGGTCGGTGCTGCCCCGCTCGATCAGGCGGCTGCCCTGTTCGTCACGGACCTCATACGAAACGCTCTTCGGCTTTGCCGCTCCGTCAAGCAGCGTCACCCTCATGGTCAGGCTGTCCGTAAACGGATACACACTGTCCGCAAGCCCCGCCGTGTTCATTTCCTGCGTATAGCCGTACAGCGGATTGATCAGGCCGTCCTCAAAGGATGCGCATAGCACAGGAAGGGAAGCCGCGTTCATCGTGCTTCCCTCTTCTTCCGCCGGCACTTTTTCGGGCGACCCCATCATGCCGATGATGATCGCAAGCACAAAAACGAGCGGCAAAATAATAGCCTTTTTTTTGACAATGCTCATGCTTCAGAGACCGCCGTGCGCTGCCGGTCACAGGTCCAGTTCGATGATTCGGCCCGAAGGCTCATAAGGATAAAACTGCACGCCTGCCGCCCGAAGCATCCGTTTGGATGCCCGGGTCGCCGAGGTGTTGGCATAACGATCCTCCGCGTAGATGATCGTACGGATCCCGCTCTGGATCAGCGCCTTCGCACATTCATTGCAGGGGAACAGGGTCACATACAGCTTACTGCCCTCCAGCGAGCCTCCGCGGTAATTTAAGATGGCATTCAGCTCGCTGTGCGTGGTATAAAAATACTTATTGTCATAGGGGTCGGCGCTTTCTCGGTTCCACGGGAAATCCTCGTCCGAGCAGCCGTTGGGGAAGCCGTTATAGCCCATGGAAAGAATCTTGTTGTCCTGACTCACGATGCAGGCTCCGACCTGCGTGTGGGGGTCCTTGGAGCGTTTGGCGCTGAGGAAGGCAACGCCCATAAAATACTCGTCCCAATTGATGTAGTCTTCTCTCTGGTACATGGTTTCTCCTTTATCGCCTATTTATGATTTTGCTTCGATCTGCGCGATCCGTCTGGCATGCCTCTCCTCATGGGAAAACGGAGTATCCAGAAAAATATCGGTGATCTTCAGCGCAAGGCCGGGCCCGACCGTTCTTGCGCCGAGGCAGAGGATGTTGGCGTCGTTGTGCTGCCTCGTGGCCTCCGCCGTAAAGCAGTCGCTGACCGCCGCGGCCCGGATGCCCGGGACCTTATTGGCCGTTATGCTCATGCCGATACCCGTTCCGCAGATCAGGATCCCCTTCTCCGCTTCCCCTCCGGCCACCTTTTCCGCCACCTTGCGGGCAAATTCGGGATAATCGCAGGACTCCTCCGAGTAGCAGCCCAGGTCGGTAAAGGCAAGGCCTCTTTGCTGCAGATGCTTCATGATCTCCTGCTTCAGGGCGTATCCGCCGTGGTCGCTTCCGATTGCAATCATCGTTTTTCTCCTCTTATGATTCTGTATTCCGTCCGGCATTCTCGATATGATAAGCCGACGCTTTCTGCAGGCGGTTCATGACCGCCATGCCGATCTCTCCTTCTTCAAAGGCCTCCGACCAGGCAAGCTCAATATCCTCGTCATCCAGCATCCGCAGCCGGTCAAACAAGCTGTGCGCAACGGTCTCCGGCTGCCTCCGGCTCCCGACAGAAAGCACCTTGAGCACAGCGCCCTTTCGGGCTAACGCTGCGGCCAGGTCTTCGTAAAACGCAAGGCTCTCCTCGCTGCACAAAACGGCTGTTCTGTGTCCGCTTTCCGCCGCGGCAGCAGCTTCCTCCGCAATACGGCGGCAGGCGCCGTCACCCTTAACGACCGTTACCTCCGCCTTCGGAGCATAATGGCGGTATTTCATGCCGGG
Source organism: Lachnospiraceae bacterium (assembly GCA_045600745.1). Lineage (GTDB taxonomy): Bacteria > Bacillota > Clostridia > Lachnospirales > Lachnospiraceae > UBA6987. The sequence continues at coordinate 5,419 of JAZRYN010000039.1, read as the reverse complement.
CGCCTTCGGCCGGATGTCCGGTGAGGGAGCCGAAAGGACGGCTCTGTCGATCCTGACCTCGCCAAGCAGCGCTTTCAGGCGATCAAGTCCGATATAGCCGGGGCGAAGAATGACGGGGATATCCTCCGTCACATCAATGATCGTTGACTCAAGGCCGATATCCGAAGGGCCTCCGTCCAGGATCATATCGATACGGCCGTCCATATCCTGTCTGACGTGCTCCGCCGAAGTCGTGCTCGGCCTGCCGGAAAGATTGGCGCTCGGCGCCGCGACCGGGACCCCGCAGGCGCGGATAAAGCGCTGCGCTGCCGGATGCGAGGGCATACGCACCGCAACCGTGTCAAGGCCTCCCGTCGTTTCCTTCGGAACGAGGCTGCTCTTATTAAAGATGAGGGTCATAGGCCCCGGCCAGAAGGCGGCGGAAAGGCGCAGAGCCTTCTCCGGGATCTCCCGAACCAAAGGCACAAGCGCTTCACTGTCCGCAATATGCAGGATCAGCGGATTGTCCGAGGGGCGTCCCTTAGCCGCATAAATTCTGGCGGAAGCCGCCGGATCAAGACCGTTTCCGCCGAGGCCGTAGACCGTTTCCGTCGGAAACGCCACCAGTCCGCCTGCGCGAATGATCTCTCCTGCTTTCCGGTACAGGGCCTCATCCCCGGGGCCGCCGGAAAGCACCGCATAGCTCGTTTCCATGCAGTCCTCCTCCGTTAAAGCCGGTCACGGCAGACTCCTGCCGCCCGCGCTTATCGGACATCTGCCGAAAGAGCGGATGCCTGCTGCTTTTTATGATAAAGGGAATGGGGTCCGCTGTCAAGTCTGCAGCCTTCAAAAGCCCATAAAACGCCGGAGGCGGGAAAGAAGGCCTTCCTCCTTTTCCCTTGACGCTTCCGGCTCTGTCTCCTCCGACGGCGGCGGCAATTCCAGCGCCTCCCAAATCTGCGTGAAGCTGAAATTGTCCTCGTGACAGACCCGGAAGAGCTCGTAGGCGATATGCGAGGTCTCCTCATCGCCGTGGTCGCATTTTTTCAGCAGATAGCGGGAAAGCTTCTGCAGCTGAGAGAAAAAATCCTCCTGCCTTGACGGGTCATAGCAAAAACGCCAGTCCTTCCGCCCGCGGAAGATCAGCCCCGGCTCCAGAAACAATCTGTCCGGGTCAAGCAAATATTCCTTCAGTTCATTTGACACCCGGTAGAGGCTGTGCATCAGATCCCTGATCTCCGCCGCCTCGAGCCTGCCCGTGGCGAGGCTGTTTTCCAGGCTTTTCAGGCCGTCAATGGCATAGCGGTACTCCTGCCCCTCTTCCGTTTCCCTTTTTTCCATGCGAAGAAGACCTGCCGGTGCCGTCAGCTCGGCCATACGGGCCGAGATCGGGTCCGCAGGTTCCGCCTCCGATATGATCAGATAGCTCGCATCCAGCTCGCGGCTGTAACAAATCTCCATGATGCTCCTTTCCGTTCTCGGTACATTATTCTTTTCCCGGTACCCAGACCTCGATAAACTGACACAGACGGATCAGATCCCGCGGCACAAAGCGCTCTTCCTCGTGCCGGAGCGCCTCTTCTTCGAAGCGCCATGCTTCGTTTCGCACCGCCTCATGGCTGCGCCTGGCCGTGCCCATGACAAAGGCAAGGACAAGCAGGATAATGATCATGAGAAGCGACGCCTCTACGGTGAAGCTCCCCCGATCCTTTCGGCAAGACGAAGGAGCAGGTAGGCGCCTGCGGTGAAAGGCAGAAATGGCACGCTGATCTTCCTCGATCGCCGGATCAGCGCGGCCACCGTTCCCGGAACCGCACACAGCAACATCGCTGCGGTAAGAAGAGTAAAAAGGCTTCCCCAGGGGAGCCAGAAAGAAAGTGTGCAAAAGCATAGTCCATCTCCGTAACCGACGGCGCCGCGCGTGAAAGCAGCGCCAAGGAGCAGCAGCGCTCCGGCCGCAAGGCCGGGTAGATAAGCACGGCAGAGCTCCGCCGCCTCTTCTCCTGCCGCAAGGTCAGCTATCCGCAGCAGAAAGCCGCATACACCGCCGGCGATCAGCAGCGCCGCCGGTACTTTTTTCGTCCGGATGTCCCAGACGGCAAGCAGGCCAAGGTAGACCGGCAGCAGAACGCGCTGCACGGCATCAGGCATTTCCGAAAGTGTCATTTAACCCGCTTCCTCTCCGCAGAAGCGGCAGGGCGGGTATTTTCCCTGCGCCTCGCTTAACGCCATTTTTCTGACGTATCGTGTGATCTCCCCGCAGTCTCTGTCGGCATGGTAGCGGGCGCCGTCATCCGTAATATAGACCATGCCCTCCCTGACCGTCTTTCCGCGGCAGCAGTAATCGCAGGGATAGTATTTTCCGCCGCCGCTATTGCGCAGCTCTCCCACCTCGTTCGCCGGAACGGCAGCGGGACGGATATTTAACACGCGGCAGGCCAGGCTTCTGTGGTAGACTGTGCCGGTCGCCGTCACATAGACGACCGCTTCCTCCTGCCCGTCATCGCCTTCGCCGGCATCCGGCTTTAACGATAACGTGCCCGTCCACAGCCGTCTGCAGCTTCTTACCGTGACCGGGATATTCAGACGGAAAGGAAAGCCTGTGCGCGACGCCACGCGGAAGCTCAGCATCAGGTCAAGCTCCCTAGCGTGCAGCGTGCTTCCCGATAGAGACAGCCCGTTCGCACCGCCTTCGACGCCGGCCGCCTGAAGCCGGTCAGCACCGATCTTTTCGGCAACGATTCCTTTTACCGCTGCCTGCCAAAGCACCGCGGAGGCCTGTTCTTTAAGGAACGCTTTCACCTCCTGCATCAGATCGGTTTTTCCGCTGAGAACAGCGAGAAGACTGCTCCCGTCAAAAAGAGCGGAGACCTCGCTCCCCTCGGCGACCGACATCAGATCGGTCCCCGTATATTCCTCCGCAAAGGACAGGGCATAGGACCACTCGGCGATCGCTTCTGCGGTCTCATCTAACGCCCTCTGCGCCCTGAGCGCGATCGCGTGTTCCTGATAAAAGGTAAAAAAGAGGCTGATAAGCAATAAGAACAAGCTGAAGGAAAGCGCCGCCTCCACGCTCATCACCGCATGAAAAGCGCCCCCGGATGCCGAAGCTTTGGAGAGACATTTTGGTGTTCGGAAGGACTCATAAGATTGGGGTTGAGGGAGATGTCGCAGCCATTCCTTCGCCAAGGGTCCGCCGTTTTTCCGCTTTTGCATCCGGGGAAAACGAATCATGTTGCCTCCTTTCTCTCCGCCGCCCTCAATAGCCGAAGGCGGCAGATCTCGTATATTTCCGGCCGAGACCCGCGCCGGAAAGACGCCGGAATGCCGGATACTGCAAATACATGGTCCGCGTCACCGCCGTCAGCGTCAAAGACGCCTGTACCATGTATTCCCGCATGCGAAAATCGCTTCGCAGGGACCGCTGCCGCGCCTCGATCACATCCATCATGCGATAGGCGGCCTGCGGCCCTGCTTTCAGATAGAACAAAAGCCTTAAGTAGTCACGGTAGGACAGGCCTGCGGAGCTTCCCGCCTGCTCCTGCGAAGAGAGCGACAGGGCGGAAAGCTTCCAGCTCGTTCTGCTCTTCCAGAGCACGACCCTTTTCCCCTGAAAAAGAGCCTGCAGATCAACAAGGCTTTCCGCTGCTGCCCAGGCGGTAATGAGGATCCATTTCAAAGCGCTTGTTAACTGCGGAAGGGCCAGCACCGACATCACGGAGAGGGCGGCTGCCTCCGCAGCGGCCTGCTTTTCGCTGTCGGTGCAGAGATAGGCAAAGTTAAGTCCTGTCCGGATCAGCATCAGATCTCCGGCTATCGCGGAGAGGGCTTCCCGGTCCGTTTCCTTCCCGCTGATCACATACTCGCTCTCATACCGGCCCTCTCCGGCGGACGTCGTAAAGCAGCTCATTTTTTCCATCATGTATTCGCCGAGAAGAAAGATCTCATCCAGGGAGTAATCCGCCCCGGCGATCCCGCCGTGAAGCGCTTTTTCCGCCTCGGGAAGGCGCGAGGGCTTTGACGCATCGTCCCAGCTGTAGGAAGAGATCTCTCCTCCTCCCGTGAGCAGACCGAGAACACCTTCCTCCCTGACTGCCTTCAGCTGATCGAAAAGCTCGGAAAAGCTGAACCCGGAAAGATCGCTTTCCTCCCGGGGCCCGCCTTCTCCCGGCGGTCCTTCTTCGTCCGCCTCTCCCGCCGCCGCGATCAGTTCCTCGGCCTTCTCTTTCAGCTCGCCGTAGCCGCCGAGGATGTCTTCCAGACTGAAGCTGCTGTCAAGGAAGTCCTGCAGCGTGCCGCGGAAGCTTGCCGCGCCGTCCTCATCGAACAGCCCCATTCTTTCCAGCGTATCCTTCAGCAAGACGCTCAGTCCCGCGCTCTTCATATAATCCATGACCGCATCGACAAAGACCCTGCCGTTGTCCTCCGTCAGATAGACCGTGTCGTCTGCCGCGGCGGACAGAGAGGCCAGTCCTATGCGGTCTCCCCGTCCCGTGCCGCCGTCAGGCTCCAGATACGCCCTTGCATAGCGCTCCGCCTCTTCCGGCCATGTCGTCCGTGAGGATTCCCTTCCCCGCACGCCAAGCAGGCCGAAATCCTGCAGCAGATCGCTGTCAAAGGCAGCAAAGACCGACTCGATCCCGGAGCGCGCCGCCATGCCGGTCAGATGATCCAGAGCCGAAGCTCTCGCGCTTTCAAGCGTCGCCATGATCAGTGCGGCAACTAACAGAAAGATCATGGCCAGAAAAACGCTGATCTGCCCCTTAAGCCCTTTCATCCCGTGATGGTCGCCACGCCGCCGGTAATGCTGCCGAAGATGTTCTGCACTAACGCCGTCAGCTGTTCCTTAAAGATCACCACAAGGGCGATCAGTACAACAAGGATCAGAATGACCTCCACCACGCCGACCCCGCTCTCATCCTTCAGGATCTCCTTTACTGTACGCATCATGTCTCTTCTCCTTTCTACCAGCTCGTCTGCAGCTGCATGAAGGCAGGCACCACCACTAACATCAGCGTCAGACCGAACAAGATCAATATCGGAAGGAGCAGCAGCGTTCCTGCCTGCTCTCCCCGTTTTTTTACCCGCATGAGATCTGCGGAGAGGGCCCCCGCCGCCTCCTGCTCAAGGAGGGTGAAAAGATCCCTGTTGCCCTGCTGGACATAGGTCTCGAGCAAGCTCCCGAGCCGCAGATACTCCGGCGAGGCGCAGCGCCTTCCGAAGTCCGCATAGGCCCGGTCCTCATAGACGCCGCCTATGATTTCCCGTCTGGTGATCTCCATCTCCTCGTAGACCGCTTTCTCCGGGCTGCCCGAAAGCCGGTCCTCCTGATAGTCCCGCACGATCCTTTCCCAGCTGCTGCGCAGCGAAAGCCCCGCCGTCATGTACAGGCCGAGGCGCGTCACCATGTCCGCATAATCCGCCTGCAGCGCCCGAAGCC
>JAZRYN010000038.1:0-7754 GCA_045600745.1 Lachnospiraceae bacterium | reverse complement strand
TGAGCCGGAGAAAGAATGTGATCCTGACCGGCGATATCGGCTGCTACACCTTAGGCGGCACGCCGCCGCTGAATGCTCTCGATTCCGTTGTCTGCATGGGGGCGGGCTTTACGGTCGCCATGGGCATGAGCAAGGCTCTGGAACGCGAGGGCGTGACCGACAAGCTGATCTTCGGCTGTCTCGGCGATTCCACCTTCTGCCACAGCGGGCTGACCGGCGCGGCCGAGATCATCTACAATAAGGGAAACGTCATCCCGGTAGTTCTGGACAACCGTATCACCGGCATGACCGGTCAGCAGGAAAATCCCGCCAGCGGCTACACCCTGCTCGGCGAGCCTTCGGACGGCTTGAATATCGACAGGGTCCTGGAATCCATGGGCTTCCTCGTGCTGGTCACCGACCCGCTCGACCTTAAGGCCATGAACGAAACCATTGACAAAGCCATCGCGCTGCGGAAGGAAGGAAAGTTCCCGGCCATCATCACAAGACGGCCCTGTGTGCTCTTAAAGCGCGAGCCTACCCCGAAAAAGAGCTGCAGCGCCGATCCGGAAAAATGCCGGGGCTGCAGGATGTGTCTCGGCTGCGGCTGCCCGGCCATTGCCCTCAGGGACGGCAAGGCCCTTATCGACGCCGCCCAGTGCATCGGCTGCACGGTATGTGCGCAGATCTGCCCGTTCGGGGCGATTTCCTAAAGGAGGCGTAAGATGTCAGACGTAAAAAGTGTATTGATCGCCGGCGTCGGCGGGCAGGGTGCGATCCTGATCAGCAAGATCATGACCGAAGGGCTCATGGAAGCCGGCTATGACGTCAAGCAGTCCGAGGTCCACGGCATGGCTCAGCGCGGCGGCTCCGTCTCCACGCAGGTGCGCTGGGGCGAAAAGGTCTTCGGGCCGGTATTCGGCAAGGGGGAGGCGGATATCCTGATCGCCCTCGAACAGATGGAGGCTGTCCGCTACGCGCCTTATCTGAAACCGGACGGAGTCGCTGTCATCAATGCCTACCGCCGGGAATCCGCATCGACTGCCGCCGGCCTGTTCACCTACCCGGAGGGCTGTCTGGAGGCCATGCAGAAGCAGTTCCGGTGCGTGATCGTTCCGGCAAGCGATATTGCCGAACAGCTCGGCAGCGACAAATGCATGAACGTGGTCCTTTTCGGCGCCTGCTGCCGACTGATGGGAGCCGATCAGGTCGACTGGGAAGCGGTCGTCAGACGGGTCGTTCCGGCAAAGGCTGCGGAGCTTAACCTTGCTGCCTTCCGGGCAGGCCTTGCGTCTGCCGGAACGCAGTGCTGACGAGCGGGAGCCAATATGGATCATCTTAACGAATACCGTTCCAAACTGAAGACCCCCGAGGAGGCTGTCCGCGTGATCAAAGACGGGGACTGGGTCGATTATACGTCAAACCTCGGTTTTCCGCCGCTTCTCGATGAGGCGCTTGCCGCACGCCGGGATGAGCTGCATGATGTCAAGATCCGCGGCAATCTCATTTTCGGCCCCATCCGCACGGCGGAATGTGACCCCTCGCAGGAGCATTTCTGCTATAACAGCTGGCATTTTTCCGGCTACGAGCGGAAGCTCTCCGACCGCGGCCTGTGCTATTTCATTCCCATGCTGTTTCGGAGCAATACCGAATATTACAAGCATTTTCTGGACGTCAATGTCGCCATGGTGGCCGTGCCGCCCATGGATGAGCACGGAAATTTCTCTCTCTCCTGCGCGACCGGCGTTGCCCGCGGCATCCTGAGCAAGGCGGAGCATGTGATCCTCGAAGTCAGGGAGGATCTGCCCTATCTCTACAGCGCCTTTGACGGCACCATCAACATCAGTGAGGTGGATGCCGTGGTCGAGGGGCCGCACGGCCCGCTTCCGGATATGCCGGCTCCCGCAGCCGCGCCGGAGGATCTCGCTATTGCCGGGCATATCCTGCCTCACATCCGGGACGGAGCCGCCCTGCAGCTCGGGATCGGCGGCCTGCCGAACGTGCTCGGCAAGCTGATCGCCGACTCCGACGTCAAGGATCTGAGCATGCACACCGAGCTCTGCGGTGACGCTTACATGGTGCTCGACCGCGCAGGCAAGATCACCAACCGCAAGAAAAAGCTTTACCGGGGCAGGGGGCTTACCGGAATGGTCTTCGGTTCCTCCGAGCTCTACCGCTGGGCGGACCGCAACCCGAACGTCCTTGCTGCGCCGCTCTCCTACGTCAACGACGTCAGGACGATCGCGCAGTTTGACGATATGATCTCGATCAACAGCTGTATTGCGGTCGATCTCTACGGTCAGGTCAGCGCGGAAAGCGCCGGACGCCGCCACATCAGCGGCACCGGCGGGCAGTTAGATTATCTGACCGGAGCCGCCATGGCAAACGGAGGCAAGGCCTTTATCGCCATGACCAGCACCTATAAGGAAAAGGACGGGACGCGGCGCTCCCGCATCAAGCCGTACTTTAACGGCGACATTATCACCGACCCCCGCAGCCAGGCCTACTACATCGTCACGGAATACGGCGTCGTCAATCTCTGCGGGCGGACTACCTGGGAACGGGCCGAGCGCCTCATTTCCCTTGCGCATCCCGATTTCCGCGACGAGCTGATAAAGGCAGCGGAGGATCAGGGCATCTGGCGCGCTTCGAATAAGCGCGGATAGGAGCAACATGTACAATCAGAACTGCTATGAAATGGGCACCGCTCCCTCGGCCATCCGTAAGCTGTTCGCCTACGGGCTTGAAAAGGCTAAGGAAGTCGGCCCGGAAAACGTCTACGATTATTCCCTCGGCAACCCCAGCATCCCCGCGCCGGCTGCGGTAAACGAAAGCCTTCTGAAGCTGATCCGCGAATCCGATTCCGTTCAGCTGCACGGCTATTCCATGGCAGGCGGGCTTGAATCCGTAAGGAAGGCGGTCGCCGCCGACCTGACCGTCCGTTCCGGGCATCTCATCCGTCCGCAGAACGTCTTTATGACCTGCGGAGCCGCCCCGGCTATCCTTGCCGTCCTCCACGCGCTGTGCCTCGGCCCGGATACCGAGGTGATCGTTGTCGCGCCCTATTTCCCCGAGTATAAGACCTTCGTGACGGCCTCCGGCTGCAAGCTTGTCATCCTGCCGCCCGACCTCGGAAAGTTTCAGCTGAAAATGGAGCTGCTTGAGCAGTATATCGGCGAGAAGACTCAGGCCATTATCCTGAACTCCCCGAACAACCCCGCCGGTACGGTCTACACCGAGCCCACCGTAATAAAGCTGGCGGAGCTGCTCTGCCGGAAGGAAAGGGAATACGGTCATCCCATCTACGTCATCTCCGACGAGCCCTACCGCGAGCTGACCTACGACGATCTGTATGTTCCGTACATTCCCGCCTATTACAGCGATACGATCATCTGCTACTCCTACTCCAAATCGCTTTCCCTGCCGGGCGAGCGCATCGGCTATGTCTGCGTGCCGGACGTCTGTGCCGACAGCAATGAGCTGCTGGGCGCGATCTCCGGCGCCGCGAGGATCATCGGCCATGTCTGTGCACCGACCCTCTTCCAGCAGGCCATTGCCATGTGCAGCGGCGTAAGGCCCGATCTGACCGCCTACAACAAAAACCGCCTGCGCCTCTGGCACGCGCTTGAGGAAATGGGCTACGAATGTGCGCAGCCCGACGGCGCGTTCTATCTTTTCGTGCGCGCACCGGGTGATGATTCGGCTGCCTTCTCGGAATATGCCAAGACACATTTCAACCTGCTGATCGTCCCCGGCGACAGCTTCGGCTGCCCGAGCTATTTCCGGCTTTCCTACTGTGTGGATTACGATATGATCGAACGCTCCCTTCCCGCCTTTAAGGCGCTGCTTGAGGAGTATCCGCACTGACAAAGGCGTCTGGCGCCGTTTCTTTTTCCGGCAGCCGGTCTTTTTCCCGTTCACCCCATGCCATCCTGCGCGGGGCAAAGGACCTCCAAAGGGTCCTGCATCAGCCCTCCGTCCCCGCCAGAATGGCATTTTTATTGCGTTTCCGCTCGCTCCCGCTCCGGCTTCTTCCGGCCCTTCCGGCATTTCCGGCCTTTCCGGCATTTTTATCGCGCTTTTCCGTTCAGGGGCTAGGCATCCCGGCCGATTTATGCTACAATGCTTCCCCGTACAGAAAGTTGAGGTCCTGCATGAACAAGGAAAAGAAAGATCCCGCAGAAGAAATCTCCCAGAATCGAATGGGCTCGCAGCCGGTCGGAAAAGTCCTGTTTTCCATGGCGCTCCCCATGACCGTCTCCATGCTGTTCCAGGCGTTCTACAACGTCGTTGACAGCTATTTTGTCGCGCAGCTCTCCCAGGACGCCATGAACGCCGTGGGGCTTGCCTTCCCCATGCAAAGCCTGCTGATCGCCTTCTCGGTCGGCACCGGCGTCGGCATGAGCGCGCTGATCTCCCGCTCGCTCGGAGAAAAGCAGACGGATAAAGCGAGAAACGTTGCCGGGACCGGACTCTTTCTTTTCCTCGTCAGCGCCGTCTTCTTCTGCGCACTGGGTCTGCTCTTTGCACGGAAGTTTTTCACCATGCAGACGGAAAACGAAGTCATCGTCCGCTACGGCAGCGACTATCTGAGCGTCATCATGGGCATCAGTGTATTTCTCTTTGCGCAGGTCGCCATGGAACGCCTGCTGCAGTCGATCGGCCTCACGGATAAATCCATGATCATCCAGCTCGTCGGCGCCGCCGTCAATATCGTCCTTGACCCGCTTTTCATCTTCGGCTATGCGGGCTTTCCCCGTCTCGAGGTCATGGGCGCCGCCATTGCCACCGTGATCGGGCAGGGGATCGCCGCCGCAACCGGCCTCCTGCTGAATCTGAAATACAACCCCGTTCTTAAGCCCGCCTTCCGGATGATCCGTTTCCGCAGCCGCATTGCCGCGGATATCTACCGCATTGCCTACCCGTCCATTCTGATGCAGTCGATCGGCTCGCTGACCACCTTCTGCATGAATCAGATCCTGTTAGGCTTCACCGAGGCTGCCACTGCCTTTTACGGCGTCTATTTCAAGCTGCAGAGCTTCGTCTTCATGCCGGTCTTCGGCCTGAACAATGCCATGGTGCCGATCATTTCCTACAATTACGGCGCAGGAAAGCTCTCCCGCGTGCGGCAGACCTACCGCCTCGCCATCATCAGCGCCGTCAGCTTCATGTCGCTCGGCACCGTCTTATTCCTGACGATCCCGCAGGTCCTGCTCGGGATCTTCAACCCGACGGCGGAAATGCTGGCGATCGGCATCCGGGGCATGCGGATCATTTGTCTGGTCTTCCCGCTTGCCGGCTTCTGTATCATTGCCGGTTCGGTATGTCAGGCTATCGGCAAGCCGTTCCATTCCCTTCTGATCTCGACCTGCCGGCAGGTCGTGGTGCTGCTTCCGGCTGCCTGGCTTCTGTCTCTGATCGGCTCGCTCGACAACGTCTGGCTGGCCTTTCCGGCGGCCGAAACCGTCTCCTTTATCCTGAGCATCATTTTCCTCCGTCAGACCGTTCTCCGGGCACAGGCCCGGATGGTTCCCGAACAATGACCTGATATCGACACGCTCAGGCAGGCCCGCGATGCTGCAGGTCTGCCTTTTTCTTTGCCGGTTTCTTTCCTTATTTCCGTGGATTTTTCTCCATGCCTGCGCTATAATTGGCACAGCCTCGGAAAAGCATTTTCTCCGGCTTCTTTATATGATATATCTTTTCAGGGAGAGCTTTCTTTATGACATTAAAAGAACTCGCGATCGGTAAGACCGCTCTGGTAAAGCAGGTTGGCGGCGAGGGGGCGCTCAGGCAGCATTTTCTGGACATGGGGATCATTCCCGGCACCGAAGTTACGGTAGTCAAATATGCCCCCATGGGCGATCCTGTGCAGCTGCGGCTTCACGGCTACGAGTTAACGCTTCGGTTAAATGACGCCGCCCATATCGAGATCGAGCCTCTTCCGGCGGCTTCCGCAGGCGGCTCTGACGCCCTGAAAAGGGAAAAGGACGCGCCGCATCCCGGCCTCGGCGAGGAGGGAAGATTTCATCCGAAGGGAAGCGGTGATCCGCTGCCGGAGGGAACGCCGCTCACCTTTGCGCTTGTCGGCAATCAGAACAGCGGAAAAACGACCCTCTTCAACCAGCTGACCGGCTCCCGCCAGCACGTGGGCAATTTCCCCGGCGTGACCGTGGACCGCAAGGACGGCGTCATCCGCGGCGTCGAAGAAAGTCTGATCACCGACCTTCCCGGCATCTATTCCATGTCTCCCTATTCCAGCGAGGAGTTAGTCTCCCGCGATTTCGTCCTTAAGGAAAAGCCGAAGGCGATCATCAATATCATCGACACCACCAATATCGAACGCAATCTTTATCTGACCATGCAGCTGCTGGAAATGAACGTGCCCATGGTCGTCGCCCTGAACATGATGGACGAGATCACCGGCAACGGCGGCTCGGTCGACGTCAACGCTATGGAAGAAATGCTCGGTGTTCCGGTGGTCCCGATCTCCGCCGCCAAGAATCAGGGCGTTGACGAGCTCATCCGCCATGCGGTCCATATCGCCCGGTATCAGGAAAAGCCGCTCCGTCAGGATTTCTGCGGACAGGAACACGGAGGCGCGGTGCATCGCTGCCTTCATGCCGTCATCCACCTGATCGAGGACCACGCGGCCGCAGCTAAGCTGCCCGTGCGCTTTGCCGCCTCCAAGGTCATTGAAGGCGACCCGCTCGTCATCCGTCAGCTGAATTTAGACGAAAACGAGAAGGAGATGCTCGAACACATCACGCTGCAGATGGAGACTGAACGCGGGCTCGACCGCAGCGCGGCTATTGCCGACATGCGTTTTCTGTATATTTCTCAGGTCTGCCGCCGCTGCGTGACCAGACCGGGCGAGAGCCGCGAGCATCTGCGCAGCCGGAGGGCCGATACCGTTCTGACCGGAAAGTGGACCGCCATCCCCATATTTATCCTGATCATGGGGCTCGTCTTCTTTCTGACCTTCAATGTGATCGGGGCATTCCTGCAGGAGCTTCTCGCTTCCGGCATCGATTCGCTTACCCGCCTGACCGACAGCGCACTTACCTCTGCCGGTGTAAATCCCGCGATCCACGATCTGATCATCGGCGGCGTCTTCGAAGGCGTAGGAAGCGTGCTCAGCTTCCTTCCGATCATCGTAACGATGTTCTTTTTCCTGTCCCTGCTGGAGGACAGCGGCTACATCGCCCGCGTTGCCTTCTTTATGGATAAGATCCTGCGCCGTTTCGGTCTTTCCGGCCGGAGCATCGTTCCGCTCCTGATCGGCTTCGGCTGTACGGTTCCTGCCGTCATGTCGACCCGGACGCTGCCAAGCGACAGAGACCGCAAGATGACGATACTGCTGACGCCCTTTATGAGCTGCACCGCCAAGCTGCCCATTTACGCCTTCTTTGTGGACGCATTTTTCCCGGAAGCGGGCGCTCTCGTGATGCTCGGGCTCTATCTGCTGAGCATTCTGGTCGGCGTTCTGATCGCCCTTGCCTACAAAAAGACCCTGTTTAAGGGCGAAGCCGTCCCCTTTGTCATGGAGCTGCCCAACTACCGTCTGCCCGGGCCTCGCAACGTTCTGCAGCTGCTGTGGGAGAAATCCAAGGATTTCCTGCAGCGTGCTTTCTCCGTCATCCTTATCGCCTCGATCGCCGTCTGGTTTTTGAAGAGCTTCAGCTTCCGGCTGAATCTGGTCAGCGATCCGGGTGACAGCATTTTGGCGCAGGCTGCCGGTTTTCTTGCGCCGCTTTTTGCGCCGCTCGGCCTCG
>JAZRYN010000037.1:0-4474 GCA_045600745.1 Lachnospiraceae bacterium | reverse complement strand
CCCTGCCTTCGGCCGTCTGGTGATCCGCATTTTCCAGTTCAGTGTCATCCAGACCAGATGATGGATGTGCCGGGTGTCGATGCCCTGCCCGATACGCATTCCGTGAAGCATGGCCATATCGCCCAGAAGTTCAAGCAGCGCCTTATCCGTCATCTGCAAGCCGTCTCTGACATTCTCCATCCATACCGTAAAATCCTGTTCGATGTGCATCGTCTGCTCCCTTCTCTGACAGCCTCATCCCATAAGATCAATATCCGAAAATGAAAGCTGATTGCTTGTCGGCATGTCGCCGAGAAGTCCCATGGCGGCCATTGCATCTGCCATTGTCTGCGAGATCTTTGCCCGCTGGACCAGGTCCTCCCTGGAAAGGAAACGGCCGTCTTTTGCTGCAGCCTCCAGACTCTTTGCCGCTTTTTCCCCCATGCCGGACAGGCTGATAAAACTCGGCATGATTTTTCCGTCCAGGATCTGGAAGCGGTCAGCCTTGGCCCGGTACAGATCAAGAGGCATAAAGTCAAAGCCCCGGGCGAACATTTCCTCCGCGATACGCATATCGCGAAGCGTCAGCTTCTCCACATCGGACAGATTGTCCGCATTTTTTCTCAGATGCTCAAGCACCTGCCGGAAATGGTCGTGTCCCATGCAGATCTTCTCATAATCGAAGCCGTCTGCCCGGATGCTGAAATAAGCGGTATAGTACTGCAGCGGATAATGGATCTTGCACCAGGCCACGCGCCAGGCCATCATAACATAGGCTGCGGCGTGTGCCTTCGGGAACATATACATGATCTTCTCGCAGGAGCCGATATACCAGTCGGGAATGCCGTGCTCGATCATGTTCTCCTTCCAGGAGGGCCAGTTGGCCTCGGCGCCCTTCGCGACCTTTCCTTTGCGTACCGATTCCATGATCTTAAAGGACTGGCTCGCGTCCATGCCCTTGGAGATCAGATAAAGCATAATGTCATCGCGGGTACAGATCGCTTCGCCGAGGGTCGCCGTTCCGCTTAAGATCAGGTCCTGCACATTGCCGAGCCAGACGTTCGTTCCGTGGGCGATCCCGGCGATCCTGACAAGGTCGGCAAAGCAGGTCGGCTTCGCATCAAGAACGATCTGCATGGCAAAATCCGTACCGAATTCGGGAACGCCCAGCGTCCCCAGCGGACAGCTTCCGATATCCCCGGGCGTGATCCCCAGAGCTTCCGGGCTCTTAAAAAGCGAGATCACGGCAGGATCATCAAGCGGGATCTCCGTGGCGTCGATCCCGATCAGATCCTCCAGACGCCGGATCATCGTCGGATCGTCGTGGCCGAGAATATCCAGCTTCAGCAGGTTGTGATCGATCGAATGGTAGTCGAAGTGCGTGGTCACGATCTTGCTGTCCGCATCATTGGCCGGATGCTGGATCGGGGTAAAGGAATAAATATTCTCCCCCCGCGGCATCACGACAATGCCGCCCGGATGCTGACCTGTCGTCCGGCGCGTTCCCACGCAGCCCGCTGCCAGCCGCTCGATCTCGCAGCGGCGTTTGCTCAAGCCGCGTTCCTCAAAGTACTGCATGGCATAACCGTAGGCGGTTTTTTCCGCTATTCCGGATATCGTTCCCGCCTTAAAGGTACAGCCCTTCCCGAACAGCACTTCGGTATACTCATGGGCCTTGCTCTGATATTCCCCGGAAAAGTTCAGGTCGATATCCGGCTCCTTGTCGCCCTTAAAGCCGAGGAAGGTCTCAAACGGAATGTCAAAGCCGTCCTTGATCATTTTCGTTCCGCAGTCCGGGCAGTTCATGTCCTTCATGTCGACCCCCGCCCCGCCGGCGTGAGCTCTGGTCTCCTCGTTGTCCCAGATGCTGCGGCGGCACTTCGGGCAGCGGTAGTGAGGGCTCAGGGGATTGACCTCCGTGATCCCGCTCATGGTCGCCACAAAGGAGGAACCGACCGAACCGCGAGAGCCGACCATATACCCGTCGTCATTGGACTTTTTGACCAGGCGCTGCGCAATGATATACATCACGGCGTAGCCATTGCCGATAATGGAGCGCAGCTCCTTGGACAAACGCTCCTCAACGGTCACCGGAAGCTTCTCTCCGTACCAATCATGGGCCTTCTCATAGCACATTTTTTCCAGTTCTTCCTCGGCGCCCTCGATCACCGGCGGGCACTTGTCCGGCCTCACCGGAGAGATCGGCTCGCACATCGACGCGATCATGCGCGGGTTGTCGACCACGATCTCCTTCGCCTTCGCCGGCCCGAGAAAATCAAATTCCCGAAGCATCTCCTCCGTTGTCCGGAAATAAAGCGGCGGCTGTTCATCCGCATCCGCATAATGCTGACCCGCCTGAATGATGCGGCGGTAGACCTCGTCCTCCGGATCCAGGAAATGGACGTCGCAGGTCGCGCAGACGGGCTTGCCGTACTGCTCGCCGAGCGTCACGATCCGGCGCACGAAGTTTTTCAGATCCTCTTCGGTATAGCGCTTGCCGTTCCTGTCGCCTCTCAGCATGAAGGCATTGTTCATGATCGGCTGAACTTCCAGATAATCGTAAAAATCAACAAGCCTTGCGATCTCCTCCTCCGGAGCATCCGCCACAAGCGCACGGTAAAGCTCTCCGGCCTCGCAGGCAGAGCCGATGATCAGTCCTTCCCGGCATTCCTGAAGCAGGCTTTTCGGTATGCGCGGACGTTTATAAAAATAGTTCAGATGAGCTTCGGAAACGAGGCGGTAGAGATTGATGCGCCCGGTATCGTTTTTCGCCAGCAGAATAACATGATTGGCAAAGCTGTGCTTCAGCTCTTCAAAGCTCTTTCCGGTCGTATCATCCACCAGATACCCTTCGCAGCCGTAAAGGATCTTGATAGGCTTTCCTTTCTTGGCGCAGCTTTCCGCCGCATGCATGGCGTCGGGGAATGACTGGACAACGCCGTGATCGGTGATGGCGACGGCCTCGTGGCCCCCGGCCGCCGCACGCTTGACAAGCTCGTCGGTATGCGTCACCGCATCCATTTCGCTCATCTGCGTGTGCGCATGGAGCTCCACCCGCTTTTCCGCCGCTTTGTCCGTGCGCTCGCGCACGTCTCCCTCTTCCCGGCGAATGCCGCTGACCGCGGAGACAGCGATTTCCCGGTCAAAGCGGTCCATTGCCGCAATACCCTTTAATCGAACAAAAAGGCCCTTGTCCACATAGCGGCCAAGCTCCTCTTTCTCCTCTGGTTTCAGGAATAATTTGACCTTGATGGAGTCAGTCTTATCGGTAAGGACAAAAATATAGAGTAGATTGCCGGTCTTTAACTCGCGTTCCTCCAGGCTGACGATCTGCCCCTGGATCACGACCTCGCCCATCTCTTCGGTGATCTCGGAAAGAGGGATCGGCTCCTCCTCAAAACGAAAGCCGAAGCCTTCTCCCGCATCGAATTTTCGCTTGACCGTGTATTTTTTCGCGCCGCGCTCCTGCTTGTGATCGGTCTCTGCCTTCTGCCGCTCTTCGGTCTCCTCGAGAGCCTCCCGGTAGCGTCTGGCGATCGCATTTATCTCCTCGGTCATTGCTTTCTCCGCAGCACTGTGCTGAGGGCGCTGCTCCGTTCTGACTCGGATGGTCACGGGAAAGCCCAGGCGTTCACGGAAAAGGCTTTCCAGATAATCAGCAAGAGATCTTGCCTTTGCGGCGTAGACCATGCTGTCCGGCACCTGCAGCATGGCGATCCCGTCCTCGGAAAAGCTAAGCTGCGAGCTGCGGAAAAGATTATAATCAAGCAGATGAAACGTTTTTAATTCCAGAAGGATGCTCTCCCGATAGGCAAGATAGGCTTTCTTCGCCGTCATATCGGGCAGCCGGAATTGCTCATATATCCGGACAACGACATCATTCCGGGCAAAATATGCCTGCTTGACCGCCGCTTCAAGCGCAAAAATATCGCGTTTCTGGATCAGCACCGGAGATTCAAGCCAGATTTTCAGCACACTGCGGTCGCGGGGCATGGCCATGCGCGTCACCTGGATATCATCCAGGTGATCCATGACCGTACTCCCCGTACGGATATTCGGCATTGCTTCTCTCAGTGTTTTCATGTTTTCCTTCTGTTATTTCCAGTTTTTGATCTCGTTTTCAAGCGCGGCTAAAAGCTCGCCCTCCGGCAGCTTTCTCAGGATCTGGCCGTGGCTGAACAAAAGTCCTTCGCCGTTTCCTCCGGCTATGCCGAGATCGGCGTCGCGGGCCTCGCCCGGGCCGTTAACGGCGCAGCCCATGACGGCGATCTTTAAGTTCTTCTCCGGATAGCGCTCCGCAAGGGCCTCTACCCTTCCGGCAAGGCCGATCAGATCGATCGAGGTTCGGCCGCAGGTCGGACAGGAAATGATCTCTATGCCGTCCCTTCGAAGGTCAAGACTGCGAAGCAGGGCCCTTGCGACCCTGACCTCCTCCACGGGATCGCCGGTCAGGCTGACTCTCACGGTATCTCCGATCCCCCGGCTGAGTATCGCA
>JAZRYN010000036.1:0-4897 GCA_045600745.1 Lachnospiraceae bacterium | reverse complement strand
CTACGTTCTCCTGATGGGCGGCTCTGCGGCACTCGGCCTTTTATCGCCTCTTTTTACCAAATGGCTGTTCAGTGACGTTCTTGAGTCCGGCAGTCTCCAGGTGCTGCTGTCCTTAGCGGTCTTCATGGTCTTCTTTACCCTCGGCAATATGTGCTTTCAGTCGTTTCGGGCGCTCATCAATTCGCGCATCGGCATCAAGCAGAATATTGCGGTCCAGGCGGCGGTCATGAGCCGGATCATGAGCCTTCCGCCCGGCTTTTTCAAAAAATATTCCGCCGGCGAGCTTTCCCAGCGTTCCTCCTATGTGCAGTCGCTGTGCTCGACCCTGTTCAGTACGATCGGCATGACCGGGCTGACCTCACTATTTTCCCTGATCTATATCGGTCAGATCTTCGTTTTCGCCCCTTCCCTCGTCGTGCCGTCCCTGCTCATTACCGTCGCGTCCCTGGCGCTGTCCCTGCTAATGACCTTTACGCAGATGAAGATCTCACGCCGGAAGATGAATATCTCCTCCAAGACGGCAGGCATGACCTACGCGACCATAAGCGGCATTCAGAAGATCAAGCTGGCCGGCGCGGAAAAGCGGATGTTTTCCCGCTGGGCCAAGCAGTATGCCAAGGAGGCGCAGCTTGACTACAATCCGCCCGCACTTGTGAAGTTAGGCGGAACGATCAGCCTTGCCCTCTCCCTTATCGGAACAATGATCCTGTACGCGATCGCGGTCAAGACCCACGTTGACGTTGCCGATTATTACGCTTTCAAAACGGCTTACGGCATGGTCTCATCAGCTTTTTCCTCCGTCGTCTCCATTGCCGTGACCGCTGCCACGATCCGGCCGACGCTTGAAATGGCAAGAACGATCATGGAAGCGGAGCCGGAGATCCATGAGGGAAAGGAAAATATCACGAGCCTGAGCGGCTCGATCGAACTATCCCATGTCTCCTTCCGCTACGACGATTCCATGCCGAATGTCATCGACGACCTGTCGCTGAAGATCGAGCCGGGCGAATATCTTGCCGTTGTCGGCTCGACCGGCTGCGGCAAATCCACGCTGATGCGCCTGCTGCTCGGATTTGAAACCCCGCAGAAGGGGAGCATTATGTATGATAAGAAGGATATCAGCCTGATCGACCCCGAATCCCTGCGGAAAAAGATCGGCGTCGTCATGCAGGACGGCAAGCTCTTTCTCGGCGATATTTATTCCAACATCGTGATCACCGCCCCTCAGATCGGAATAGCGCAGGCATGGGAGGCAGCAGAGATCGCTTCCATTGCGGATGACATCCGGGCGATGCCGATGGGCATGAACACGGTCATCTGTGAAGGGCAGGGCGGCATCTCCGGCGGCCAGAAGCAGCGACTGATGATCGCCAGAGCCGTCGCGCCGAAACCAAAGATCCTGATGTTTGACGAGGCGACCAGCGCACTCGACAACATCACGCAGAAAAAGGTTTCGGAGGCCGTCGATTCCCTGAAGTGCACAAGGATCGTCATTGCTCACAGGCTTTCCACCATCCGGCATGCCGACCGCATCATTTACCTCGAGGGGGGCCGGGTGACGGAAGAAGGGACCTACTGTGAGCTGTTCGCCAAAAACGGCGCCTTTGCCCGGCTTGTCGAAAGGCAGAGACTTGATAGGCCGGAGGTGGAGGAGGCATAATCGGAGGCACAGGATGCGTACCCAAAAACGAATTCTTTTCATCGGATTCCTGCTTTGTCTGCTGGCCGTTTTTCCGACAGGCTGCGGAGATAAGGAAAAAAGCTTTACCGAGCTTTCGCAATTAAATGACAGCAGCATATCCATCGCCATGTGGTCAGGCGGCCCCATGGAACGGGCAAAAGCCCAGTTTTTCCCGAAGGCGCAGGCGGTCGTTGCGGTTGATTCGATCGCCATGAACATCGCCAATCTCCGCGGGAAAAAGGTGGACGCCTTCCTGACTTCCCGGGTCTTCTACGATACCTATCCGGACAAGCAGGGCTTAAAGCTCCTCGACGGCGAATTAGGCAGCACCGACTACGCCTTTTTCTTCGCCCAGACGGCAAAAGGCCGAGCGTTGCGCGACCAGATGAACGAATTTATCGCCAAGGCAGACGAGAGCGGTCTGCGGGCCGAGCTGGAAGCGCTTTGGCTCAGCGATGCGGCGGTGGAAAAAGCGGAATACACCGGCTCGGAGGATCCGAACGCCCCGGAGCTCGTTTTTGCCGCAGAATATCAGACGCCTCCCTTCGGCTATATGGACGGAGACGCCTGTACCGGCTTTGACGTTGCCTATGCCGACTGCTTCTGTAAGGAATACGGCTACCGCATGAAGGTCGTCGGGCTGCCTTTCTCCATGATCTCGGCCGGCGATGTAAGCGGCGAATACGATTTCGCCGGCGGCGCACTGATGGTCGATGAGTCTCTGGCCGCCTCCAAGACCGTATCCGATATCCATTACCGCAGCCCGTTCGTCATTGTTGTCCGGGACGAGGAAGCCGGCGGCAGCCCCTTCTCGCTCAAGGACAGCCTCCGCAAGACATTTATCGAGGACGCCCGCTGGAAGATGTATCTCGGCGGCCTGCTTACCACTCTCCTTATCTTTTCGGTATCGGCGGTTCTGGGAAGCCTGCTCGGCTTCATCCTCTATCTTGCCGGGCTGGAGGCGGGAAAGGGCTTTCACCGAGTCGTCGGAGCGGTTTTTACCGTTCTGCATATCACCCCGACGGTCGTACTGCTGATGATCTTTTACCACATCATTTTTCACGGAGTAAATATCAGCGGCCTGATCATTTCCATCATCGTTTTTGTCCTTCTCACCGCAGGGAGCGTCTATAACCTCATGCTTTCCGCGGTCGCCACGGTCGACCGCGGCCAGACGGAGGCCGCCGTTGCGCTCGGCTGCCGGCCGTCGCAGGCATTTTTCCGCGTTGTCATGCCGCAGGCCATGCGCCACTTCCTTCCGCTTTATAAGGGCGAGCTGGTCGGGCTGGTCAAGGTCACCTCCATCGTCGGCTATATCGCCGTTCAGGACCTGACCAAGGTCTCCGACATCATCCAGACGCGCACCTTTGACGCCTTTGTTCCGCTGTTCTGCTCGGCGGTGCTGTATATTCTGCTGGCATTTCTTCTGATCCGGCTCGTTGATATCGTCTTCAAAAGGACCGACCCGAAAAGCCGGAGCCGGGAAAAGATCCTTGCCGGCATCCCGAAGGAAAAGGAGGCCGCCTTATGATCCGCGTTTGTCATCTGCAGAAGAAGTACGGCAGCAGCGTCATTCTAAGCGACGTGAACGTGACCGTTAACGATGGCGATGTCATTTCGATCATCGGCGCGTCGGGCTGCGGAAAATCTACCTTCCTGCGCTGTCTGAACCTTCTTGAAGCGCCGACTTCCGGTCAGATTTTCCTGGATGACCGGGAAATTACGGCCAAGGGCTATCCGAAGAGCGAGCTGCACAAGGAAATCGGCATGGTCTTCCAGTCCTTCAATCTGTTCGGCCACCTGACCGTGGTCGAAAATGTGATGTTCGGCCCTGTGACCGTCCTGAAAAGGCCGCGCGCAGAGGTCTATCCCGAGGCAATGGCGCTGCTCGCCAGAGTCGGTCTTGCCGACCGGGCGCTGCGCTATCCGGACGAGCTTTCCGGCGGGCAGAAGCAGCGTGTGGCGATCGCCCGCGCCCTTGCTATGAAGCCGAGGGTCCTTCTCTTTGACGAACCCACCAGCGCCCTCGATCCGACGCTCGTGCGGGAAGTCGAGTTAGTTATCCGCTCGCTTGCCGAGGAGGGCTATACCATGCTGATCGTCACGCACGAGATGCGCTTTGCCCGCGAAGCGGCAAACCGGACGTTCTACATGGATGAAAAGGGCATTTACGAGGAGGGCACGCCGGAGGAGCTGTTTGACCGGCCGAAGCGGGAAAAGACAAGAAAATTCGTCCGCCGCCTGCGCTGTCTGGAGGAGCATATCACCTCACGGGATTTCGATTTTATCGCCATGAGCAACCGCATCATCAATTTCGGCTACCGGCACCTTATGCCGCGGCAGATGATCCGGAATGCCTCCGTCCTTTTTGAGGAGCTGTGCGTACAGACTCTTCTGCCGAAGCTCCCGGACGAGGTATCCGTCGGTTTTTCCCTCGAATACTCGGAGGACACGGGAATTTGCGAAGCCATCATCGGCTATGACGGGGATTTTGACCTTGACCTTTCCGGAAATGATTACAGTGATATTCTGATACGGAATGCCGTAACGAGCCTTCTCCCTCTGGAGCAGGAGGGGCGCTCCTACCGGAAGAACTACCGTACCCGGCTAAAATAATATACTGCGGAGGACTCAGATGGATTCATATACCAAGCTAGGAATCGTGGCCCTGCTCCCGGTCCTTTTGTCCATACTGTGCTACCTGTTAGACAAAAAGACCGGCTTTGGAAAAATAAATGCCAAGCTGAAACAGCTCATTTTCGGCATCGCCTTCGGCGCGCTTGCCGTCCTCGGGACGGAATGGAGCATTCCGCTCGAGGGCGCCGTGCTGAACTGCCGCGACGCCGCCGTCATTACCGCAGGGCTGTTTTTTGGCGCGCCGGCGGGCATCATCGCCGGATCGATCGGCGGAGTGGAGCGCTGGATCGCCGTGGCGTGGGGCGTGGGCAGCTACACGCGCCTTGCCTGCAGTCTCTCGACGCTTCTTGCCGGCATTTACGCAGCGCTTCTCAGAAAATACATGTTTGAGGATAAAAAGCCGGGTTACCTGCTTTCGGCTGCCGTGGGCGTCGTCATGGAGGTCGTGCACCTGACCATGGTCTTTCTCACCAACATGGACACCCCGAATGAGGCCATGGAGATCATCCGGATCTGCGCAGTGCCGATGGTCCTTGCCAACGGCCTTTCGGTCATGCTTTCGGCCATGGCGCTGTCCCT
>JAZRYN010000035.1:0-8662 GCA_045600745.1 Lachnospiraceae bacterium | reverse complement strand
ACCGCCGCTGCCGCCATGTACTCCCGCCGTCTGGCCAAGGAAGCCAAGGAAGGCAAGCCGCATGAAGAGACCATCGATAAGATGAACAAGATGATTCAGGATTACACGGCAAAATCCCGCCCTCAGGCCTGCGCCCAGCTGGGTCTCGTGGATGAGATCGTGAACATGAATATGATGCGCAACTACATTGTGGCGTTCGCCTATTCCTGCTACCAGAATCCGAACCACATCTGCCCGTTCCATCAGATGATCACGCCTCGTGCGATCCGTGATTTCAACACCTTTGTAAAGAAACAGAACGTGCCGTACTAAGCGGACGATCCCAAAGGCCCTCCCCCCTTTCCGGGGGAGGGCATCATGTGAGAATAAACGTCTGCGCAGGAGAGCCTCATGAGCATCTACACCTTAGGAATCGACGTTGGTTCGACCGCGTCAAAATGTATCATATTAAAGGACGGCAAGGAGATCGTCGGCAGATCGCTGATCGACGTCGGCGCCGGAACAAGCGGGCCCTCAAGAGCGATCGAAGCGGTTCTTGAAAACAGCAATATGACTGCCGCGCAGATGAATTACACGCTGGCGACCGGTTACGGCCGGAATTCGCTGGACGATATCGCAGATTCGCAGATGAGCGAGCTTTCCTGCCATGCGAAAGGGGCTTCCTTCCTTTTTCCGGACGTTCGGACGGTGATCGATATCGGCGGCCAGGATGTGAAGGCGCTTCACCTTGAAAACGGCGCGATGGTCAATTTCCAGATGAACGACAAATGCGCTGCCGGAACCGGCCGTTTTCTGGACGTCATGGCCAAGGTCCTCGAAGTCGAGGTGAACGATCTCGGCGATCTGGGAGCAAGGTCAACGAAGCGTATTGCGATCAGCTCGACCTGCACGGTGTTTGCGGAGAGCGAGGTCATCAGCCAGCTGTCCATGGGCACCGACAAGTGCGATATCATCAACGGCATTCACCATTCGGTGGCGAATCGTGTGGTGGGGCTCGTGAACCGCATCGGGGTACAGGACCGCGTGGTCATGACCGGCGGCGTGGCGCAGAACAAGGGCGTGGTATCTGCCTTAGAGGAAGGACTCGGCCATACCGTCTTCACCAGTCCGCTTACCCAGTATAACGGTGCGCTCGGCGCTGCGCTGTTTGCTTATCAGAAGGTGTT
This sequence comes from Lachnospiraceae bacterium, assembly GCA_045600745.1. Taxonomy (GTDB): domain Bacteria; phylum Bacillota; class Clostridia; order Lachnospirales; family Lachnospiraceae; genus UBA6987. Next base: position 7,496 of record JAZRYN010000035.1, on the reverse strand, counting down.
AAAAAACGCAAAATAAGGCTTTCCTCCGGGAAGACCTGTCCGTTTGACCGCTCATCGCAAATGATGCCGTGAGCGGTTGGAACGGTCCATATCCATTCGGAACAATATAGACAGCGAACAGCCTAAAGGCCGCTGCCGGTATTTATAGAGGAGGTTTTTTTATGGCAAAACAAGTCAGCCCCGGCGTTCTGGCGCTGCGCAAAGTCGTTGACGATGTGTACGCGGACGCCCGTGAGGCGAAAAAACAAGGTAAGCTGGTTGGCTGGTCTTCGTCAAAATTCCCCTGCGAGCTCGCAGAGGCGTTTGATCTGAACATCATGTATCCGGAAAATCAGGCTGCCGGTATTGCCGCCCAGCGCGACGGCGAGATCATGTGCCAGGCTGCCGAGGATCTCGGCTTTGACATCGATATCTGCGGCTATGCCCGCATTTCCCTGGCTTATGCAGCCGGCAAACGTGCCGCCCGCAAGATCGACTGGGACAAGGAAGACGGCTACGTCATCAACCCTGCCACCGGCAAGCCCTTAAAGGATGAAAACGGCAACGTTGTTCTGGACGAGAACGGCAAGCCGAAGAAAGACCCCAAGACGCAGACCCCTTATATCGTGCTGGAAGACATTCATGAGATCGAAGCGCTTCCGGAAGGCCGTGAAAAGGAACGCCGCATGGAGTCCATCCAGCCCTACAAGCAGATGCGCATTCCCCAGCCCGACTTCGTGCTGTGCTGCAATAACATCTGCAACTGCATGACCAAGTGGTATGAAAATATTGCCCGTATGTGCAATATTCCGCTGATCATGATCGATGTTCCCTACAACAACACCATGGATCCGAACCCGGAGAACGTGACCTACATCCGTGCCCAGTTCGACAACGCGATCCATCAGCTGGAAGAGCTGACCGGCAAGAAGTTCGATCAGGCGAAGTTCGATCACGCCTGTGCGCAGGCAAACCGCACCGCCCAGAACTGGCTGAAGGTCTGCAACTATCTGCAGTATAAGCCGGCTCCCTTAAGCGGCTTCGATCTGTTCAACCACATGGCTGACGTCGTGACCGCCCGCGGCAAGAAGGAAGCTGCCGACGCATTCGACCTGCTGGCTCAGGACCTTGAGATCAACATCAAAGAGGGCACCTCCACCCTTCCTTTCCCGGAAGAGTACCGTGTCATGTTCGAAGGCATTCCCTGCTGGCCGAAGCTGCCGAACCTTTTCAAACCGTTAAAGGCCAACGGCATCAATGTTACCGCCGTTGTGTACGCGCCCGCTTTCGGCTTCGTCTACAACAACATGGACGAAATGGTCAGCGCTTACTGCAAGGCGCCGAACTCCGTCTCCATCGAAAAGGGTGTGGAGTGGCGTGAAGGCATCTGCCGCGACAACAAGGTCGATGGCGTGTTAGTCCACTACAACCGTTCCTGCAAGCCGTGGTCCGGCTACATGGCCGAGATGCAGCGCCGCTTCACCGCGGATCTGGGCATCCCCTGCGCCGGCTTCGACGGCGACCAGGCCGACCCGCGCAACTTCAACGAAGCGCAGTATGAGACACGTGTGCAGGGCCTGGTAGAGGCCATGCAGATCCGCAAGGAAAATCTGGAAGCATAAGGAGGCATATCATGAGTATCGAAACCAGACTTAATGACTTTAAGGCCGCTGCTTATGCTCCCGGCAAGCTGCTGAAGCAGTATAAGGCGGAGGGCAAGAAGGTTATCGGCGTCCTTCCCTACTATGCACCCGAAGAGCTCGTCTACGCGGCCGGAATGGTCCCGATGGGCATTTGGGGCACCAACAGCAAGACCATTTCCCGGGCAAAGGAATACTGCGCCACCTTCTACTGCACCATTGCTCAGCTTGCTCTGGAAATGATGTTGGACGGCACGATGGATGAGTTAGATGGCGTGATCACGCCTACCATCTGCGATACCCTTCGCCCGATGAGCCAGAACTTCCGCGTGGCCATGACCGATCTGCAGAAGATGCCCACGATCTTCCTGGCGCATCCGCAGTACCGCCGCCCGGCTTTCGGCCTGCAGTTCACCGTGGATCAGTACACCAACGTCCGCAAGGAACTGGATAAGATCGCCGGCCATGAGATGAGCGACGAAGATATCCGCGCAGCCATCAAGGTCTACAACAAGTACCGTCAGGCCCGCCGCGAATTCGCCGCGCTTGCCGGTGAGCATCCGGAAGCGGTCAGTGCCGTGAACCGCAGTGCGGTACTGAAGGCCGGCTACTTCATGGAGAAGCCCGAATACATTCAGAAGCTGAATGAGCTGAATGCCGAACTGAAGGCTCTGCCGGCCTCGGATTGGAAGGGCGTGAAGATCGTGACCAGCGGCATTATCTGCGACAACCCGGTCCTGCTGAAGATCTTTGATGACAACAAGATCGCGATCGCGGCCGATGATGTGGCGCACGAAAGCCGCACCATCCGTGTGGATGCCGCCGAAGACGGCGACCCGATGATGGCGCTGGCAAAGCAGTTTGCGGATGAGGATTATGATGTTCTGCTTTACGATGAGGAATCCAATAAAAACCGCCGCGGCGAATACGTGGCTGACCTCGTCAAGAAGAGCGGCGCAAAGGGACTGGTGCTTTTCATGCAGCAGTTCTGCGATCCGGAGGAAATGGAATATCCTTACCTGAAGAAGGCGCTTGATGATGCCGGTATCCCGCATATCAAGCTCGGTATCGACCAGCAGATGCGCGACTTCGGTCAGGCCTCCACGGCCATTCAGGCGTTTGCTGATGTGCTCGGCCTGTAAGCCGGCTAACAGAAAGGCGGGGCGGTCATCCGTCCCGCTTTTCCTGAATAAGGAGGGAAAATGAATCTTGACTTCGGCGCCATGCTTAAGCTTCGCGGCGCATGGCAGCATTTTAACGAGAATCACCCGAAGGCAGTCGAATTCGGTAATGAGGTCGGCAGCAAGGGCTTTTGTGAGGGGCAGGAGATCGCCGTGGCGGTCCGTTATCCGGACGGAACGGAGTACAAGACGGGGATCCGTGTGCAGGCCTCCGACCTTGAGCTTCTCGAGATCGTAAAGGGAATGATGAAATAAGAGGCCCTGCGTACGGCAGGACCTCTTATTTCGCATATCGTGTCAGCAGATATTCCTTATCATTATGCCGCGGCTCGGCAAGCACGTCCTCCAGCATCCGGTTTAACAGGGCGCCCATTTCCGGTCCCGGCTTCACGCCTGCGGCGATCAGGTCGCTGCCCCTCACAGCCAGATCCTTTAGGCTGATGCAGTCCCCCGCGGCTTTGATCTCTTCATAGAGCCGGCAGACCTGCTGATAGTCCTGCATGGTCTTCTCAAGCCCGTAGCTGCTTTTGGCGCGGGCGTCGGCAAGCACCAACTTTAAATAGGAAGGAAAGAGCTCTTCTCCGACCCGGTTCATCTCCCGGCGGACATTTTTCGCCGTAGGCGGGAAACGGTCGTCATGCACCTTGACCAGCCTGACCACATCATTGATGGTCCTGTTGTCGAAGCGCAGTTCCTTCAAAAAGCTTTCGGCAATTTTGGCGCTGACCTCGGCATGGCCGAAGAAATGGTTCCGGTTGCCCTGCCCGGTCGTCCGGCAGGCGGGCTTTCCGCAGTCGTGCAGGAGAGCGGCAAGACGAAGCACCGGCTCGGCAGGCGTGTTTTCCACCACCTTTAACGTATGCACGCCGACGGAAAAGGCGTGAAACGGGCTGTTCTGCTCGGTTGCGAGCATGACGTCCCACAGAGGAAAGATCTCGGCGGTGATGCCGCATTCCGAAAGCTCAAGAAGCCTGTCCGGATGCGGGCTTATCAGGAGCTTGACCAGCTCTTCGCGGATCCGCTCCCGGCTGATCAGCTTCAGACGCGGCGCAAACTCACGGATGGCCTCTCGGGTCGCCGGTTCGAGGGAAAAGCCTAATTGCGCGGAAAAGCGGAGCGCGCGCATGATGCGAAGGGCGTCCTCGTCAAAGCGCTCCCGGGGGCTGCCGACGCAGCGGATGATGCGCTTTGTCAGATCCTCCCTTCCCCCGAAGAGATCGACGAGACCGGTATCCGGCCGGTAAGCCATGGAATTGATCGTAAAATCCCGCCGCCTCAGATCTTCTTCGAGAGAAGCCGTAAAAACGACCGCATCAGGATGACGGTGATCGCTGTAATCACCGTCCTGACGGTATGTTGTTACCTCGAAACCGTCGGAGCCGAGCATCACGGTCACGGTGCCGTGCTCGATGCCGGTATCCACGGTGCGCCGGAAAAGACGCTTGATGTCTGCGGGGAGGGCATTGGTCGTGATATCCCAGTCCCCGGGCTCGCGGCACAGGATAGCATCGCGCACACAGCCGCCGACGGCATAGGCTTCATAGCCGGCTCCGGATAAAATATCCAGGATCCGGGACACTTTTTCAGGTAGCTGAATCGTCTGCATGAGAATCTTTTTATCCCTTTCATCGCCAGTATAACACAGATCGGCGCTGCCTGCCACGGCCAAATTAAAAACAGTGTGAGAATTTGCAAATAAAATAGCGAAAAAGCCTGAAAAACTTCTCAAAATAATACAAAAATCAGTCGGAATAAGCCCGAAATCCTCTTGACAGCTTGACAATGCTTTGGTAGTATGAAGAATGCACTATTGTGGGGCAGTGTGCATACTGTGCCCATTTTTAGGGCATTACATATCTTTTAGGGGTGAAGCGTCTATGGAGAAAAACACTATGCGCCCGGTCAAGTCCGGTAAAAACATGCGCATGAGCTACTCAAGGCAGAAGGAAGTCCTGGAAATCCCGAACCTCATCGAGATCCAGAAGAAATCCTATCAGTGGTTTCTGGATGAGGGGCTCAAGGAGACCTTTGAAGACATCTCTCCGATCTCTGATTTCAGCGGAAACCTCAGCCTGGAATTCAGTGATTTCAAGCTGTGCGAAGACGAGACCAAATACACAATTGAAGAGTGTAAAGAACGGGATGCGACCTATGCAGCCCCGCTTAAGGTCAAGGTCAACCTGATCAATAAAGAAACGGGAACCATCCGCGAACACGTGATCTTCATGGGCGATATGCCCCTGATGACGGAGACGGGCTCCTTTGTGATCAACGGTGCGGAGCGTGTTATCGTCAGCCAGCTGGTCCGTTCTCCGGGGATCTATTTCAGCGAAGAACGCGACAAGAACGGAAAACCCCTCTACTCCAGCCAGATCATTCCGAACCGCGGCGCCTGGCTCGAATATGAAATGGACTCCAACGACGTGTTCTGGGTCCGTGTCGACCGTACCCGGAAGGTCCCGGTCACGGTGCTGATCCGTGCCCTCGGCGTGGGGACCAATGCCGAGATCGTGGATATGTTCGGGGAGAGCGATCTTATCCGTGCCAGCTTTGCCAAGGATACGGCCACCAATGTGGACGAAGGCCTGCTGGACCTGTATAAGAAGATCCGCCCCGGCGAACCGCTTTACGTGGATAACGCCCGCAGCCTGTTCGACGGGATGCTTTTTGACCCCCGCCGCTATGACCTGGCGCACGTGGGCCGCTATAAATACAATAAAAAGCTGCAGTTAAAGCGCCGCGCAGCCGGCATGACGCTGGCCGAGGACGCCGTATCCATGGATACCGGCGAGATCATTGCCGAGGCCGGTACCGTGCTGACCGCGGAGCAGTGCGATGAGATCCAGAATGCGGGCATTGCCTATGTTGTTCTGGACATCGACGGAGAACCGGTCAAGGTGCTGACGAACCGGACGGTGGATATGGCCGGGTATGTTTCCTATGACCCGAAGGAGTACGGGATCCAGGAGCTGGTCTACTATCCGGCGCTCATGGCTTTTCTGGAAGCCTATCCGGATGAAGAGGAACAGAAGCAGATGCTGCACCGCGCTATCCGCGACCTTATTCCGAAGCATATTACAAAGGAAGATATTTTCGCTTCCATCAGCTACGGCCTGACCTTAGGCAAGGGCCTCGGCAATACCGATGATATCGACCACCTCGGCAACCGCCGCATCCGTGCGGTCGGCGAGCTGCTGCAGAACCAGTACCGCATCGGTCTGTCCCGCCTGGAGCGTGTTGTGCGTGAGCGCATGACCACGCAGGACCAGGAGGATATCACGCCTCAGTCCCTGATCAATATCAAGCCGGTCACGGCAGCGGTGAAGGAGTTCTTCGGAAGCTCCCAGCTGTCCCAGTTTATGGATCAGAACAACCCGCTGTCCGAGCTGACCCACAAGCGCCGTCTGTCGGCCCTTGGCCCCGGCGGTCTGTCCCGTGACCGCGCTGGCTTCGAGGTCCGCGACGTTCATTACAGCCATTACGGCCGCATGTGCCCCATTGAGACCCCCGAAGGCCCGAACATCGGTCTGATCAACTCGCTGGCGTCCTATGCCCGCATCAATCAGTACGGCTTCATTGAAGCCCCGTACCGCATCGTGGACAGATCCGATCCGGAGAACCCGCGTGTTACGGACGAGGTCGTGTATCTTGCCGCCGATGAGGAGGACAGCTACTACATTGCGCAGGCCAATACGCCGTTGGACGAACAGGGGCATTTTGCCACGCAGAATGTGACCGGCCGTTTCAAGGATATTACGAGCCAGTTCGATAAAGAGATCATCGATCTGATGGACGTTTCCCCGAAGATGGTCTTCTCGGTGGCGACCTCCATGATCCCGTTCCTGCAGAACGACGACGCCAACCGCGCCCTGATGGGCTCCAACATGCAACGTCAGGCTGTTCCGTTAATGACAACGGAATCCGCCTATATCGGCACCGGCATGGAAAATAAGGCCGCCGTTGACTCCGGCGTCTGCGTCGTGGCCAAGCATGACGGCACCGCCATTTATGTTGATGCGACCAAGATCGTGCTCCGTCTGGATGACGGAACGGTCGAAGAATATAAGCTCAGCAAATTCAAGAGAACGAACCAGAGCAACTGCTATAACCAGACGCCGATCGTCAATAAGGGCGACCGGGTAAAGACCGGCGACGTCATTGCCGACGGCCCCTGCACCAGCGGCGGTGAGATCGGTCTGGGCAAGAACCCGCTGATCGGCTTCATGACCTGGGAAGGCTATAACTACGAGGACGCGGTCCTGATCTCCGAACGTCTCGTTCAGGATGACGTTTACACCTCGATCCATATCGAGGAATACTCGATCGAAGCCCGCGACACCAAGCTCGGTGCGCAGGAAATCACCCGCGAAGTGCCGAACGTCGGTGAAGACGCGCTTAAGGATCTCGACGAAAACGGTATCATCCGCATCGGTACCGAAGTCCGTGCCGGCGATATCCTCGTCGGTAAAGTCACCCCGAAAGGCGAGACCGAACTGACGCCCGAAGAGCGTCTGCTCCGCGCCATTTTCGGTGAAAAAGCAAGAGAAGTCAAAGACTCCTCGCTCCGTATGCGCCACGGCGAATACGGTATCGTCGTAGACGTCAAGGTTTACGATCACTCCAACTCCAAAGACCTCGGTCCCGGCGTCAACAAGGTCGTCCGCGTCTACATCGCTCAGAAGAGAAAGATCTCCGT
>JAZRYN010000034.1:0-2451 GCA_045600745.1 Lachnospiraceae bacterium | reverse complement strand
GGCAGAGGCTGTGGGGTTCCGCACGGGAGATCTCCCGTGCGGAACCCCACAGCCTCTGCCTCTTATTCGACGGATACAATGTAGGCGTATACCGGCTGTCCGCCGCAGATCACGTCAATATCGCAGTCGGGATACTGTTCGGCGAGCCGGCTTCGCAGTCCTTCGCCTTCCTCCTGCCCGACATCCTCACCGTAATACAGTGTGATCATGCCGGATCCTTCATCGACCATGGCCGCCAGCATATCCAGCAGAACACTCATCCTGTCGCTACCGACCGCATAAATGCCGTCCGGTCCGCCGAGTCCCATAAAATCGCCCTCGTGGATCTCTTTTCCGGCAATCGAGGTATTCCGTACCGCATACGTGACCTCTCCGCACCTTACCGCGGAGAAGGCCTCGCGCATCATGCTCAGGTTGGCCTCTAACGAATCCTCGGGCATGAAGCAGCTTAGTGCGGTGATGCCTTCGGGAATATTGGTCGTCGGCAGCACCTCGATCCGGCGCGAGCGGCAGAGCGCCTGCGTCTGCTGGGCTGCCAGAATAATATTCTTATTGTTCGGCAGAATGACGATCGACCTGGCCGGGACCGATTCGATCGCTTCCAGCATATCTTCCGTGCTGGGGTTCATGGTCTGTCCGCCCTGAACGATCGCATCGGCGCCAAGGCTCCGGAAGACCTCTGCGATGCCTTCCCCTACCGCCGTAGCGATAAAGCCGACCGGCTTCCATTCGGATTCGGGGACAGCCGTCTTCGTAAAAGCCGAGGCTTCCGGATGAAGCGGCTTTTCCTGCCTGGCTTCTTGCTTCTGCGCCGGAGCCTTCTCCCCTTCGCTCTTGTTCAGGACCGAGATCTGCATCAAGGCTCCGTATTTCTGGCTCTTTTGCAGGACAAGGCCGGGATCGTTCGTTTTGACCGAAAGCCTGAGCTGACTATTCTTCACGCTCAGCTCGGCTTGATCTCCGATGGCCTGCAGATAGGCGCGAAGACCGGCCTCCTGTTCCTGCGAAAACGCCGGCTTCAGGCATATCGTAAGCGAAGTGAGATAAGTATATTTGTCTTCCTTTTCCTTTATCGCCTGCGCATTGCCGGATGTCACTTCGCGGCCCATCATGCAGGCATAGCAGCCTTTCAGGAAGATCATCAGTCCCTGACCGCCGGAGTCCACAACACCGGCTTCCTTCAAGACCGGAAGCAGCTCAGGCGTGTTTTCAAGGACCTTATCTCCGTAATCGAGGACCTGTGCGAATATTTTTTCCAGATCGCTCTCCTCCGCAGCAAGCTCGCTCCATTTCTCGGAGATCCCCCGTGCGACGGTCAGGATCGTGCCCTCCTTCGGCTTCATGACAGCCTTGTAGGCCGTCTCGACCGCTCTCTCGCCGGCTTCCGCGACCGCCGCCGCGTCCACGACGGACTTCGTCTGCAGCACCTTGCAGAAGCCGCGAAGAAGCTGGGACATGATCACGCCGCTGTTGCCGCGCGCCCCGCGAAGAGAGCCAAAAGAAATCGCCTTGGCCGCGGACGCCAGGTCCGTGACCTTTGGTCCGTTGATCTCATTGACCGCGCTGGTCAGCGTCAGCGACATATTGGTGCCCGTGTCGCCGTCCGGAACCGGGAAGACATTCAGGTCATTGATCCAGGCCTTGTTCGCCTCCAGATTATTAGCCCCGGAGATGAACATCCCGGTTAACATCTTAACATCTATCGATTGTGTTGCCACCTTGTTCTCCCCCAAAGCTTAATCGATCAGGCGCACGCCTTCAACATAAATATTGACTTTATCCACCGGGATCCCGGTAAAGGTTTCGACTTTATACCGGACATTTTCGATCAGGTTCTCCGATACGGCGGAAATGCTGACGCCGTATGCGACAATAATGTGAAAGTCAAGGCAGAGCCTGCCCTCCTCCACGCTGACCGTGATGCCCTGCGACAGATTCTCTTTTTTCAGCAGCGAGCTGATGCCTTCCATCATATTGGTCGTGGCCATGCCGACAACACCGAAGCATTCGACAGCCACCGCACCCGCATATTTGGCGATCACATCGGTATCAATAACGACCTCGCCGTGATCGGTCTGAATATTGGCTTTCATCAAGGTCTCCTTTCTTGTGATACTAATCGATATCTTATTATATCGATTTTTCCGCAAAAAAGCAAGCAGCATCAGCCCGCAGCAAGCTTAAGGCCGGGAAGCGCCGGAAAGTCAGTTGTTCTTCATGTTGACGTCGAGCTGTTCGTTCGGGGTCACGATGCCCTTTGCCGCGAACGCCGGGCCGACCGCTTCGATCAGGCCGAAGTAGACATCCCAGTAATCCGCGCTCTTGCAATAAGCACGCAGAATGATCTCGATGCCGCGCTTGCTCGGTCCGTTCGGAAGAACGACGGGGGCAGGGTCCGCAAGGACCTTCTTCTCGTTCGCGCAGATCTGCAGCAGGGCTTCCTTTGCCGCC
>JAZRYN010000033.1:0-5136 GCA_045600745.1 Lachnospiraceae bacterium | reverse complement strand
GGCGGCGGCAGCGGCGGCGGAAGAAGCGCGCCGGAAGGCCGAGGAAGAAGCCGAAGCAGCCCGCAGGGCAGCGGAGGAAGTGGCCCACAGAAAAGAGGAAGAGAGCTCTCCCGGAACCGAAGAGGAAAAACCGGGCGGAGAGGATCCCGGCACGGACGTGCAGGACACACCTTGGGGTCTCCGCTGGGCATTAAATGATTCGCGGGGCAGCGGGAGCATAGATATCGACCCGGATGCGGTAAATCCGACCGGGCACACGAATCTGGAGCTGCTTGCCTCCATCCTGGAATGTGAATGCGGCAGCCAGCCCTACGAGGCACAGGTCGCGGTGGCCAATGTCATTTTCAACCGCATCCAGGACCCTCATTTCCAGACCACGCTCTACGATGTCATTATGGGAGTGGGGCAGTTCACGCCGGTCGATAACGGAATGCTGCGCATCTCTCTGGTCAAGGGAGCGCGGGAGACCTGTACGGATATTGCCAGAGACTGCTTTAACGGCGCCCGTGCGATCGGTACGCGCTGGCTGTATTTCTGCTCGATCGCAAGCTGGAACAACAATCCGAAAAATCATACAGAATCCGTGGTGCTCGGCGCTCACGTGTTCTATTACTGAGAGGGTAACCGTCATGAAGATATACAATACCATGAGCAGAACGAAGGAGGAATTCGTTCCGATCGAAGAGGGAAAGGTACGCATGTACGTCTGCGGCCCTACCGTATACCAGCTGATCCATATCGGCAATGCCAGACCGATGATCTTTTTTGACACCGTACGCCGCTATTTCGAATACCGGGGCTACGAGGTAAATTATGTTTCCAACTTCACGGATGTGGACGATAAGATCATCAGGGCGGCCAATGCCGAAGGCGTGGAGGCCTCGGTGATCTCCGAACGCTACATTGCCGAATGCCGGAAGGATATGGCCGGCATGGGCGTAAAGCCGGCGACGGTCCATCCGAAGGCGACCGAAGAGATCGGCGGCATGATCGACATGATCTCGTGCCTGATCGAAAAAGGCTTTGCCTATGAGGTGAACGGTACCGTCTACTTTCGCGTCAGGAGCTTTTCGGGCTACGGGAAGCTGTCCGGCAAAAATCTGGATGAACTGGAAAGCGGCAGCCGCACGCTGCTCGTGACGGGGGAAGACGAAAAGGAAGATCCGCTGGATTTCGTGCTGTGGAAGCCCAAAAAGGAGGGGGAGCCCTATTGGGAAAGCCCCTGGGGACAGGGCCGCCCCGGCTGGCACATCGAATGCTCGGTGATGTCAAAGAAATATCTGGGGGAGGAGATCGACATCCACGGCGGCGGAGAGGATCTGATCTTCCCGCACCATGAAAACGAGATCGCTCAGAGCGAAGCCGCAAGCGGGCATCCCTTCGTCCGCTACTGGATGCACAACGGTTTCCTTAACATCAACAATGTCAAGATGTCCAAGTCGCTCGGCAATTTTCTGCTTGTGAGAGACATTTCCGGACAGTATGATCTGTCGGTGCTTCGCTTTTTCATGCTGAGCGCGCATTACAGAAGCCCGCTCAACTTCAGTCCCGAACTGATGGAGGCGGCTAAAAACGGTCTTGACCGCATCCATACGGCGATGCGCCGCCTGAAGGATGAGAGCGGAAAGGGACAGCCCGGAGCGGCAAGCGAGAAAGAAAGGGCGGCGGTTCAGGCTTTTGTTTCCCGCTTTGAAGAGGCAATGGATGATGATTTCAATACCGCGGATGCTATCAGTGTGATCTTTGAAATGGTCAAATATGCCAATACGCTTAAGCCCGAAGAGGCTACGGCAGAGGGCTGGGAGCTCCTTCGCCGCTCGCTCCTTGGACTTGCGGACATCCTCGGCATCGAGGAGCCGGAAACGGCGCTTCTGGACGCGGATATCGAGGCTCTGATCGAAGAAAGACAGGCAGCCCGCAGGGCAAAGGATTATGCCAGAGCGGATGAGATCCGCAGCGAGCTGACGAAAAGAGGCATTTTGCTCGAAGACACCAAAGAGGGCGTTAAATGGAAGCGAAAATAAGAGAGGTCTTCGGAATCACGGCACCTGACCTGCGTCAGGTGCCTGTTCTTAGCCTTGCCTATGTGGGCGATTCGGCTTTTGACCTGATCCTCCGCACCCTCTTTGCCGAAACGACGGGGCTTCACGGAAAACCGCTGCACGACAGAGTGCAGCGCTATGTGACGGCCAGGAGTCAGGCAAAGATCGCGGACGGCCTTTTGCCGGAGCTTACGGAGGAGGAGCAGGCGGTCTACCGCAGAGGAAAGAATGCACAGCCGGAGACGGTCTCGAAGCATGCAAGTCTTGCGGAGTATCATAAGGCAACGGGACTGGAAGCCCTGATCGGCTTCCTTTATCTGAGCGGCCGTTCGGCGCGTGCCGCCGAACTGGTCAGAAAGGGCATGAGCTATGCGGAAAGACAGTGAGAACCGCGGCAGACTTCCGCGCGGAGGGGAAAAGCCGTTTGAGGACAATAGAACCGGACAGAAGGGAAAGAGGCCGGAAAACGCAAAGCCTCACCGGGAGGAAGAGCCTGACGGAGGCGGTCTGCGGATCGAAGGCCGAAACGCTGTCCGCGAGGCGATCATTTCCGGGAAGACCGTGGAACGCCTGTATGTGCAGGAGGGGCTCAAGGATGAAGCCATCAGCCTGATTGCCGCGGAGGCGCAGAAAAGGGATATCCGGATCCGTTTCGTGACGAAAAAACGGCTGGATGAGATGTCGCCCACCGGTACGCATCAGGGGGTGATCGCGCAGACGGCGGCCTATCGGTACGGCAGTGTGGAGGAAATGCTTGCTGCCGCGGAAATAAAAGGCGAAGCCCCGTTTTTGATCCTGCTTGACGGGATCGAGGACCCGCACAATCTGGGGGCGATCATCCGGACGGCCAATCTTGCCGGCGCCCACGGCGTGATCATTCCGAAGGACAGGGCAGTCGGCCTGACCGCTGCGGCGGTCCGTACCTCGGCGGGGGCGGTCAACTATACGCCGGTGGCGCGGGTCACCAATCTGGCCCGTACGATCAGGGAATTAAAGGAAAAGGGCCTGTGGTTCGTCTGCGCGGATATGGGCGGCGAGGTGATGTTCAGGCAGGACCTTAAGGGACCGATCGGGCTTGTGATCGGAAGCGAGGGCGACGGGGTATCCCGTCTGGTCAGAGAGCAGTGTGATCTTGTCGCTTCCGTTCCTATGCAGGGAGACATTGATTCGTTACACGCCTCGGTCGCTGCCGGTGTTCTTGCCTTTGAGATCGTCAGACAGAGAAAGTTTTCCTGATCTTACTTAAAAAAATACATATCTGCAGCAAGAAATAAATGAATATTTATTCTAATATGCCCTCCAGTTTAACGGAGGGCTCTTTTTTTTCGGACGGAGCGATTCCGAAATATTTGGTATAAGCCCTGGCAAAGGCGGAATAGCTGCGGAAGCCCGAGGCAAAGCAGGCGTCGGTCGCCCCGGCTCCCGAGCGCAGCATTTCTCTGGCGGCCAGAAGCCGCCTGTCCGATTGATATTTGTGGATCGAAGCCCCGACCTCGGCCTTGAAGCGGCGCATCATGTGGTACTTGCTGATGAAAAAGCGATCAGCCAGATCGTCCACGGAGACATCCTCGGTCAGATGCTCGTCCACATACCGCAGGATATGCAGGATCTTGTCATCCTTCGTCGCCGGTGAAAGTGCCTCGCGGTAAAGCGTGCGCCCGATGGCGAGCAGGATGCGGACAAGATGCTCGCGTGCCGCGACGTCGCTGCCGAACTCGGAGGATCTTGATTCCCGCTCGCAGCTTTTAGCCAGCCCGAGCAGATCCTGGGCAGCGTCCGGTGAGGGGCGAAGCACATGCCCCTCGCGCCCGGAAAAGATCCCGGAAAAATCGGTCGCCGGCGTACTGCATCGGTCCATGAATTCCTGGGAAATAAAAAAGATCATTCGTTCATAGATGCGGCCGGGCGAAAAATCGGTCTTATGAGGAAAGCCGCGGCCGACAAGCACGACATCGCCGGGCTGCAGCTCGTAGCGCCTGCCCTGGATCGTGTAGCTGCCGCTTCCCTCAATGAGCAGCATGATCTTATAGAAATCGTGGTAATGAAGCTCGGTGACGGCCCCCAGCGTGTCCCGGTTGTGAAAGAGGCGGAACTCTTCCTGCAGGTAACCGCGGCTGACAGCATTTTCTTCCATCTTTTGCCCTTTCCTGCGCGTTATGTGCGCAAATATAGCACGTTTTGCGCAAAGTATAGCACAGAATGCGTTTTTTTTGCAAGCCCGGCTCTATATAATAAAGTTAACTTGATCAGCGTGATCAGCAGGAGGTCAAACATGGAGAAAAAGAACAGCTTTTTTAAAAACTACGGTTTTCTGATCCTGATGCTGCTCGGCATCGCTGCCGGCTGCATCCTGGGGGCGGTCTGGCCCGGCGCCACGTCGCTCGAATGGCTCGGCAATATCTTTATTAACCTGATGTTCTGCGTTGTCGTTCCGATGGTGTTTTTCTCCATTTCGTCCGCGATCGCCAACATGAACAATGCAAAGCGTGCGGGCAAGGTGATCAGCACAACGCTGATCGTCTTCCTGTGCACGGCGGCGATCGCAGCCGTCATTATGTATGTGATCGTCCGGATCTTCCCGATCTTTACCATGGAGCCTCAGTATGAAGAGGCGGAGGCGACGGCACTCGGCTTTTCGGACATGATCGTCAATTTCTTTACGAAGCCTGACTTTAATGAGCTTCTGAGCCGCCGCGCGATCCTCCCGCTCATCATCTTTGCGATCCTGTTCGGCTTCGGCGTGCAGATGAACGGCGGTCCGGAGAGCCGCACGGCGAAGAGCCTGGCCGATGTTACGAGCGCCCTGATGAAGACCGTTAAGATCATCACTTACTACGCTCCGATCGGCTTCTTCGGCTTTTTTGCCAGTCTGGTAGCCACGCACGGCAAGGATTTTCTGACCAACTATGCGACGGCTATCATCGTCTACTATGTTGTCTGCTTCGTCTACATGTTTGCGTTCTTCCCGCTTTATGCCCGCTTCGGCGGCGGCCGGAACGCCGTAAAGGAAATGTTCCGTCACCTGTTCAAGCCCGCGGCGGTCTCCTTCGGCACCTGCTCCTCGGTGGCAACGATCCCGACGAACATGGAGGTC
>JAZRYN010000032.1:0-9874 GCA_045600745.1 Lachnospiraceae bacterium | reverse complement strand
CGACTTTTACGACCGGCTTGGCCGGGGCGCCGATATGCATCGACATCGGGATAGTCACGGACTTGACCTCGAAGAAACGCTGTGGAACGGAATTTTGGGTGTTCTTCCTGTGCGGAACATGAACACTTCTTAAGAATTTGGGCGCCACTGTTTTTCTCCCTTGTTTTATGCTATGATGTCTGCACAGGGAAAGCCGGGACGCTTTCCGCTCAAGGAAACGCCTCCCGCTTTATGGCGGATATCATGCAAGCCATTCAATACAATGAATGCTTTACCTGGAAACAGTTTACCTTTATTTTATCATTTTGGCAAGGAGAATCTTAATGAAGAAGGCTATTTTTTTACCATTCCTGCCGGCAGCCGCCTGTTTCGGACTTCTGATGCTTCTCCTGACCCTCTCCGGCTGCGGCAAAGCCTCCCCGCAAGTGCGGACCGGCTTTGCCTTCGATACCGTCATCAGCATCACATTTTATGATGAGAAGGACAGCGGCGCCGTCGAAAACGCCATGGCGCAGCTGGAGCATTACGAAAAGATATTCAGCCGTACCGCCCCGGAAAGCGAGCTGTACGCCGTCAACAGAAAGCTTGCCGAAGGCGCCGCTGATGGCGCCTCTTCGGTCACGGTGCCTGTTTCGGAGGAGCTTTATCAGGCGTTAGCGCTCTCGCTTGCCTACGCCGAAAAGACCGGCGGGGCCTTCGACCCGACGCTGGGCAGGCTCCTTGAAATGTACGATTTCAGCGGGACAGAGCATGTTCTCCCTTCGGAGGCTGTACGCGCGGAGCTTCTCTCCCACTGCGGATGGAAAAAGCTGAAACTGTCGCAGGCGCCGTGCCCGGATGCGGGAGAAGAAGCCCCGCCGGTCTCGGCGGAGAAAGAGGCGGGTCGTCCGTCAGCTCAGGAGGGCGGAGACCCCGCCTGCTCTTACCGGTTGACCGTGGCTGACCCGGATCTCGTGATCGATCTCGGCGGCATGGCCAAGGGTTATATTGCCGACCGGCTCAAGGAAGAGCTCCTTGCGGGCGGCGTTTCGAGCGCGATCATCAATCTGGGCGGAAACATTCTGGTCATCGGCACCAAGCCGGGAGGCACGCCTTACCGGGTCGGCGTAACAAGGCCCGTCCGGGACAGCAGCGAGTATCTGACCTCCTTTACGCTTTCCGACGCCTCTGCCGTAACAAGCGGCTCTTACCAGCGCTTTTTTGAAAAGGACGGCGTCACTTATCATCACATCCTTGATCCCTCAACCGGGCTTCCTGCGGAAAGCGGTTTGAAGTCGGTCACCGTCGTTGCCAAAAGCTCCGCCGAAGCCGATATCCTGAGCACCTCCCTTTTTGTCATGGGAGAAACCGAAAGCCGGAGATTTTTAGAAAACTTCACGGATATATCCGTATATTTTATCGATAACAACGAAAAATTAACGAAATATTGATTCTCATTTCTTTCCTGCGCCGGATCCTCTTCTCTTCTTGCAAGTCTTTTTTCGTCTCGCGCAAGTCTTTTTTATAAGCCTATTGACGCTCCCCCCGAAATAGGATAAGCTGTGGATAGAGTTTAACGTACCGCTTTTCAACAACTTTTTGTCCGGTGAATATTCGTTCTTTTTTCGTACCGCCGATTCACCATGACCCGTTTCGCACTTACCGGATCCCCAATGACCCGAATGGAGGTGGTGCCGATGTTTTGTCGTCTGTAACAGGAACTCCGGCAAAATGATCAACATCAAGGAGGAAACAAAAAAGAAAACATGATGAAAAAACGTTTTGTTTTACTTGAGAAAATTTTTCTTCGTTCTGTAGTGCTGCCCGTCTCCGGGATCGTCCTTTTTGCCGCGCAGATGATCATGACTGTTCGGATCATTTCCCGAAATCAGGAAGGCAGCGCAGGCCTTCTCAGCATTTTAACAAGCAGCATGCTCCTCTCCTCCATCGCCTTTGCTTACTTTCTCTTTGCTTCCTACGAGCTCTCCTCAAAGCTTGAGCGAAGCGGCGGAGATGAGCTGTCAGGCTCCGTAAGGGGCGAAGCCGTACACCGGTATTTTTCGCAGTTTCTGGTCCTCCTGATACCGGCCTTGATCTGGAGCCTTGCTGTTTCGGCCTGTCAGCTTGCTGCCTACCGGCTTTCCGGTGCGCTATTCCCCGGATATCTGCATCACGCCTTATCTGCCGTGCTGTTGTATTGTTTTCTTCCCTCCATAGTCGCTATACTGTTGGGCATGGTGATTTCGGCTGTCAGAAAAAGAGCCTTCGCCTATCTGATCATCATCGGCGCCGTACTGCTCGCCAGTCCTGTCCCTCTTGAATACTATGCCAACCGCAGGATCCTTAAGCTTCCCGCCGCGGAGATCCTGGACTGGTTCTGTCTCAGCATACCGAATGCCGCCTGGCTGCCGGATCAGTACTATGGGGTATCGCTTGAACTGACCAAATGGCTGCTCTGTCTGTTCTGGATCGCTCTCTCCTGTTTTCTGCTGCTCCTTCAGCAGCGGCGCCATCTTTTCAAAAAGCAGAAGGCGGGATCGATCATTGCTTTGTGCCTGACGCTGCTGCTTGGCGCCCGCTTCGCCGCGCGCGGCAATGATTTTATCATGATCAAAGACGATCGGAGCAGCAGCGTGCTGACAGCCGACATGGTGTATTATTCCGGGAATCCTGCCGCAGATGAAATACCGGCTGATTTTCAAGTGGAAAAATACACCATGGATCTAACGGTCCACAGCAGGTTATCGGCAAAGGTCACCATGAAGCTGCAGCTTAGCGGCGATTCCGATCGGCTTTATTTTACCCTTTACCACGGCCTGCACGTCAAGTCCGTTTCTGACGGAGACGGGAAGGCGCTTGCCTTCGAGCAAAACGGTGACTGCCTCACGGTGAAAGCCCGCGTTCCCGAGCTTACGGTCATCTATTCGGGAAACCTCGGTATTTACGCTTCCAATTATCAGTCCATTTATCTTCCCGAATACGTTGCTTATTATCCTCTGCCCGGACGCATCTGCTTATATGACGGCGAGCCTTGTCCGCTTACGCTGCAAAGCAAGTCTGAATACGACATCACGCTTCATCACCCCGGCGAAGCCATGTCCAATCTCCCTTCCGAAGACAAAAACCACTTTGCAGGAAGCTCGTGCGGTGCTGCCCTTTATGCCGGCCTGATAAGAAAGACAAGCATCGGGGATGTTACTTTTATCGAGAGCCCCCTGGACGCTCATTCGGCGCTTTTTGACTCCGCAGCCGTTGAGAAGGAATGGAAAAAATACCAGGATTTCTTTCAGCTTCAAGATGATTTCGGTCTTTCCGCTAAGACCGTCGTCTTTCAGCCAAGCAGCGTTTTTGCTGTCAACAGCAAAACGACCACCTTCATTGCCACGGAAGGCTCCCTGTTCTACGGGGATATCCTGCCGCAGCCGGATGTCCTTTGCCTGAAATATTTCCTTTCAACCATTCACCGGTCCGAGGAAAGCCGTTATCTTTATGACATATTCGAAAGGCGGATGTACGGTGGATTAAGCAGCAGTCATACCTCCGACGCTGTCAAGCCTCCGTACGAGGAGATGACGCTTCTGCTTGTTCCGGACGATCAGTTGTCCGTAGAAGAGTGGTTTAATAAGGCGACGCAATCTGAAGCGCTTAATGATCTGTTTGCTTATCTGGAGGACCGCCTCGGCGCCGATGTACTGCTGCCTCAGGTGTACGATTATTTGAACGATCCCGAACCGGAACAGAACTGGTTGGATTTCCTATACGAAATGGATGGAGAAGAAGTATGATTGAACTGAAAGATGTCAGCGTCGGATATAAAAGAAAAACCGTAGTCAAACACGTTTCTTTTTCTCTCGGGAAGGGCGCCTATGGCCTGCTTGGGCCGAACGGCGCCGGAAAGACCACCCTGCTCAGGGCTCTTGCGGGCGTCCTGCCCCATCAGGGGACGATCGCCGCCGGCAGCAGCATCGGATATCTGCCGCAGCGCTTCGGCATTTACCGTGAACTGCGCCTCGATGAGGCAATGCAATACTTCGCGATTCTGAAAAAGATTCCGGACAGTCAGCAAAATGAGCAGATCGAAGCCTGCATGGCTAAAGCCAATCTGACCGATCATCAGGACAAGCGGGTAGGCGAGCTCTCCGGCGGTATGCTGCGCCGCCTCGGCATTGCCCAGGCGCTTTTGGGCGATCCGGAGCTGCTGTTGGTCGACGAGCCGACGGCTGGTCTTGATCCGGAGGAGCGCGTTCATTTCAAGGAGGTCCTGCAGGATCTGAAGGAGGAACGCACGGTGCTCCTCTCTACGCATATCGTCGAAGATATTTCCGAGATCTGCGAACGTGTTATGATCATGGATGCCGGTCAGATCATTCAAAACAGCAGCGAAAGCGACCTGATCTCGGCGCTGAGCGGCAAGATCTACCGGTGTTCGGAAGAGCCCGAGCCGGGAAAAGACGGCTGCCGAATGCTGAAAAAGGAATTTATCGGCGGCAAAAGATACTGGCGTGTTTTCTCCGAGTCGGCCTTTGCCGGCGAAGTCCTTCAGCCGACACTGGAGGATGTATATCTGGTGTGTGTGCATCATGCTGACTTACCGTGAGAAAGATCTATGGAGGCTGAACCTTCTTATCCTGCGAAGGTCTTTACCGGTACTGTTGGGAACAGCGGGCCTTGTTTTTCTTGCCTGGCCGCTCTCCTGTGTACCGGACTTTCTGGACGGGAAAGTCGATAAGGCCGTCTTTAAGGCGCTGTCGATGCTGCACGGCATCCTGCCCTTTGGTGCGGTTCTGCTGTGTATGCTGCTGCTGTCTTTATGGACGGATGCGGCTGCAGGCGAGGTGCTGAGATCCGTATTTTCCGGCAAGGCTCCGCTGAAAACGGAATGCCTGTGGGTCCTTCGTTTTTATCTTCTGCTATGTGCCGTACCGGTCGCCGCCGTTTGCCGCTTCCTTTCTCTATCTCCCTGGGAGTATGCGCGCTTTCTGCTGGAAGTCTTCTTTGCCGTCGGCTTTTTCCTGCTGCTGCTTATCCTTTCTCGTCTGGCGACAGTCAGCGGGCTGATCGTCTGGTCATATGCGCTGTTCAGCAAGATGTTCTGCGGCGATTCCGAAAAAGCAAGCTTCTGTCTGATCCGCTCGGATCTATCCGGGGAGGCAATGACCCGCAGCGACTGGCTGCCGCTGCTTGCCGCCGCAGTCTTCCTCTGGGGAGCGGCCTGGCTGCTCGAAAGGCGAAAGAGATCTATATAGGCGTAAAAAAAGCAGACAGCCGTGCGGAGGCAGGCTGCGTTAAAAAGCAATATCTCGGCATAAAAGAGGGGGGCGGCTCGCTGTGCGAGCCGCCCCGTGCTTCATTTAGTTATTGTCGCTGTAGTCATCCTCCAGCAGGCCTTCGGATTCCGGTTCGATGACGATTTCTTCTTCACCGTCATTAACGGTATCGTCATCTTCGTCGTCCTCGTCGTCCTCATCGATACGCACTTCCTGTTTCTTCTCGCGGAGCGGCTGCGTAACGGCAGGATCAGCTTCTTCAAAATCCGAAGTCAGGCCGACCTCCTGATAACGCTTCATGCCTGTTCCGGCAGGAATCAGCTTGCCGATCAGGACATTTTCCTTAAGGCCGATCAGGTGATCGATGCGGCCGTTGATGGCGGCGTCAGTCAGGACCTTCGTCGTCTCCTGGAAGGAAGCGGCCGACAGGAAGGATTCCGTGGCCAGAGAGGCCTTGGTGATGCCGAGCATGATCTGCTTGCCTTCGGCCGGTTCCCTGCCTTCATCCTCCAGCCGACGGTTCATGTCGTTGAATTCCAGCAGATTCATGGTGACGCCGGCTGGGACATCACTGTCGCCGGACTTCTCCACACGGATCTTTTTCATCATCTGACGGACAATGATCTCAATGTGCTTGTCGTTGATCTCGACGCCCTGCAGATGATAGACCTTCTGTACCTCGCGGAGCATGTAGTCCTGCACGGCACGGACGCCCTTGATGCGGAGCAGATCGTGCGGGTTGACCGAGCCTTCTGTCAGCTCGTCGCCTGCCTCAACCGTGTCGCCGGTGATCACCTTGATGCGCAGGTTGTACGGGATCTGATAATTCTTGGTCGCGCCGGTCTCCTGATTGGTGACCGTGATGTCGCGGCGTTCCTTGGTATCCTTGACAAATACCTCGCCCGCAATATCGGTGATAATGGCAACGCCCTTCGGCTTACGGGCTTCGAAAAGCTCCTCGACACGGGGAAGACCGGTGGTGATATCGTCGCCGGCCACGCCGCCGGTGTGGAAGGTACGCATGGTCAGCTGTGTACCGGGCTCGCCGATGGACTGGGCCGCAATGATGCCGACCGCTTCACCGATCTGCACCGGCTCGCCGGTAGCCATGTTGGCGCCGTAGCACTTGGAGCAGACGCCGTTATGGCAGCGGCACGCCAGAATATTCCGAATCTTGATGGTCGGCCTTCCGGTCGCGGCGATCTGCGCGGCCTTAAGCGGACGGATCAGCTCATTCTGCCGGACGATGACCTCTCCGGTGACCGGATCGGTGATGTCCTCCGCCGCTGTACGCCCTGTGATCCTCTCCTGCAGGCTTTCCACCACATCGTTGTTGCGGCTGTTGATAAAGGTTCCGATCTCCATGAAGGGGATCTCGCCTCCGTCGCCCGCCGCGCAGTCCTCTTCCTGAATGATGACCTCCTGGGAAACATCGACCAGACGTCTGGTCAGGTAGCCGGAGTCGGCGGTACGAAGTGCGGTATCGGACAGACCCTTGCGGGCGCCGTGAGCACTCATGAAATATTCCAGAACATCCAGACCTTCACGGAAGTTGGACTTGATGGGCAGCTCGATGGTGCGGCCGGTCGTATCGGCCATCATGCCGCGCATGCCGGCCAGCTGTTTGATCTGCTTGTCGGAGCCGCGGGCGCCGGAGTCTGCCATAATGCGGATATTGTTGTATTCGCCAAGGCCTTTTTTCAGTTCGGCAGCCAGATGATCGTCCGCTTCGTTCCAGATCTTGACGACCTCCTTATAGCGCTCCTCGTCCGTGGAAAGACCCAAGCGGAAGTTCATGTTGATCTGGTCGACCGTTTCCTGGGCTTCATCCAGGATCTGCTGCTTGGAAGCCGGCACGATCATGTCGGAAATGGAGACCGTCATGGCCGCTTTGGTCGAGTATTTGTTGCCGATCGCCTTGATGCGGTCAAGCACCTCAGCCGTCTTCGTGGTGCCGTGGACATTGATGGTCTTTTCAAGGATCTTTTTCAGCATCTTCTTGTCGACCAGGAAATCCACCTCTAACGCCAGCTCATTGCCGGGAATGGAGCGGTCCACAAAGCCCAGATCCTGATCAAGTATCTCGTTAAAGAGGAAACGGCCGAGCGAGGAACGGATGTTGGCACGGATCGGTCTGCCCTCTGCATCCTGCCCCTCACGGCGGATCGACACGAGCGCATGCAGGTCAAGCGCACCGTTCTCATAGGCCAGAATGGCCTCGTTCATGCTGCGGTAGGCTGTTCCCTCTCCCTTCGTTCCGGGACGGATCTGTGTCAGGTAATAAATACCGAGGACCATGTCCTGAGACGGCACCGCGACCGGGCCGCCGTCCGAAGGCTTCAGCAGGTTATTCGGAGACAGCAGCAAGAAGCGGCATTCCGCCTGAGCTTCTACGCTGAGCGGCAGATGGACAGCCATCTGGTCGCCGTCAAAGTCGGCATTGAATGCGGTACAGACAAGCGGATGCAGGCGGATGGCCTTGCCCTCCACCAGGATCGGCTCAAAGGCCTGAATGCCCAGACGGTGCAGGGTAGGGGCACGGTTCAGCATTACGGGATGCTCCTTGATCACCTCTTCCAGAACATCGAAGACCTCTGCCTGAACACGGTCCACCATCTTCTTGGCGCTCTTGACGTTGTGCGTCATGCCGCGCTGGATCAGCTCACGCATGACAAACGGCTTGAACAGCTCGATCGCCATTTCCTTCGGCAGGCCGCACTGATAGATCTTCAGGTCGGGACCGACCACGATAACGCTTCGGCCGGAATAGTCAACACGCTTGCCCAGAAGGTTCTGGCGGAAACGGCCCTGCTTTCCCTTTAACATGTCGGACAGGGACTTTAAGGAGCGGTTGCCGGGGCCGATGACCGGACGGCCTCTGCGGCCGTTATCGATCAGCGCATCGACCGCTTCCTGCAGCATACGCTTCTCGTTGCGCACGATGATCTCCGGCGCACCGAGTTCAAGGAGTCTCGCCAGACGGTTGTTGCGGTTCAGGATCCTGCGGTACAGGTCGTTCAGGTCGGAGGTCGCAAAGCGGCCGCCGTCAAGCTGCACCATGGGTCTTAAATCGGGCGGGATGTCCGGAAGCACATTCAGGATCATCCATTCCGGACGGTTGCCCGAATTCTTGAAGGCCTCGACGCATTCCAGCCGCTTGATGATGCGGGCACGCTTCTGGCCGTTTGCCTTTTCGAGCTGCGAAGTCAGGTCATCGTACTCCTTTTCCAGATCGATCTCCTTGAGCAGCGTCTCAATGGCTTCTGCTCCCATTGCGGCCTTGAAGGAATTTCTGCCATACTGCTCCTGCGCATCACGGTATTCCTTCTCGGTCAGCACCTGTTTTTTCTCAAACATGGACGTGCCGGGATCCAGCACGATGTAGGAAGCGAAATATAACACCC
The DNA here is from genome assembly GCA_045600745.1 of Lachnospiraceae bacterium. Taxonomy (GTDB): domain Bacteria; phylum Bacillota; class Clostridia; order Lachnospirales; family Lachnospiraceae; genus UBA6987. The sequence goes on along the minus strand of JAZRYN010000032.1, from coordinate 1,224 downwards.
GTTCCAGCGCTCTCGGAGAGACGTCCAGGATCAGCCCCATACGGCTCGGGATCCCCTTGAAATACCAGATGTGGGAAACCGGGGTGACCAGATTGATATGTCCCATGCGTTCGCGGCGGACACTGGATTTGGTCACCTCCACGCCGCAGCGGTCGCAGATGACGCCGCGATAGCGGATCTTTTTATATTTGCCGCAGTGGCATTCCCAGTCGCGCTGCGGTCCGAAAATGCGTTCGCAGAACAGACCGTCGCGTTCGGGCTTTAAGGTGCGGTAGTTGATCGTCTCAGGCTTTTTTACTTCGCCGTGGGACCAGCTGAGAATCTTATCCGGAGAGGCGAGACCTATACGGATCGCGTCAAATACCAGAGGCTGGTAAGTATCTTCATGCATCATGGGCATGTTTTTTACTCTCCTTCCTTATTCATTCACCGAATCGGTGCTGTCATCGGTATAATCGTCCGACGGTTCTTCACCGCCGACTTCCACATCCACCAGATCACCATCCTTATTGAATTCTTGGGTGGTGTAGCCGTAGGAGCCGTAGTCATTGCCGCGGCTGCCGGCGCCGAAGTCACGGTTGCCCTCGATGACGGCACGGAAATCCCGGTCAGTATATTCAACATTTTCCTTGACTTCCACTTCGCTGTAGCGCTCGGTTCCGTCTTCTCCGGGGCCTTCGTCTCTCAGCAGCGTCATGTCGAGGCCGAGGGACTGCAGCTCTTTTAACAGCACCTTGAAGGATTCGGGCACACCGGGCATCGGGATATTGGTTCCCTTGATGATGGCCTCATAGGTCTTGACACGGCCGACCACATCGGCGGACTTCACCGTCAGGATCTCCTGCAGGGTGTAAGCCGCGCCATAGGCTTCGAGGGCCCAGACCTCCATTTCGCCGAAGCGCTGACCGCCGAACTGGGCCTTGCCGCCCAGCGGCTGCTGGGTGACCAGGGAGTAAGGGCCGGTGGAACGGGCATGGATCTTATCATCGACCAGGTGATGAAGTTTTAAGTAGTGCATGTGGCCGATCGTGACCTTGCCGTCAAACGGCTCGCCGGTACGGCCGTCGCGGAGCTGGACCTTGCCGTCGGGCGTGATCGGCACGCCCTTCCACAGATCGCGGTGCTCCAGATGAGTTCCCAGATATTCCAGCACCTCGGGTTCGAGCTTGTCGGCGTATTTTGCCTTGAAGTCTTCCCAGTCGGTGTTGACGTAATCGTTCGCCA
>JAZRYN010000031.1:0-2139 GCA_045600745.1 Lachnospiraceae bacterium | reverse complement strand
ATCGTGCAGATCTTCAACGAGGAAACGCAGGATCGCATCAACTGCCTGCCCGCCACGCTGCTCAACGAGAAGATCTGCGGAACGAAGTGGGTTTCCGTGTTCCCCGGCAACCCCGCCAAGTACGGAACGCAGAATCTGAGCGCAATCACGATCCTCTCGGAGATCGAGAAGGGCTACCCTGTGTGCGTCATGGACGGTACGCTCTGCTCCAACCTTCGCGTTGCCTGCATCGGCGCGACGGCGGCGAAGTACCTTGCGAAGCAGGACGCGGAGACCATCGGCTTCATCGGCGCGGGCGAGCAGGCCAAGATGCACCTGATCGGCATGAAGTCCGTGCGCCCCTCCCTGAAGGTGTGCAAGGTTGCCGCCAAGTACGCGGAGGAGGAGACGGCGTTCATCGCAAACCTCCAGCCGCTGTTCCCCGACATGAAGTTCATCGCGTGCAATACGAATCTTGAAAAGTCGATCCGTGAATCCGACATCGCGGTTACGGCGGTCAGCTGCCAGGCGCCGCTGCTCAAGGCCGCGTGGATCGACAAGAGCGCGGGCGTGTTTTACAGCCACATCGGCGGCTGGGAGGATGAGTACGAAAACGTCCTTCAGGCGGATAAGATCGTCTGCGATTCGTGGCACGTCGTCAAGCACCGTACCCAGACGGTGTCCCGCTGCTATAAGGACGGGCTGATCACCGATGAAGCCATCTATGCGGACCTTGTAGACATCGTTTCCGGCAGAAAGTGCGGCCGCGAGAACGACCGTGAGTACATCTATTTCAACGCGGTCGGGCTTTCGTATATTGATATCATGCTTGCGTACACCATGTTCAAAAAGTGTGAGCAGGCGGGTGTCGGCACACTGCTCCCGATGCAGGAAAAGCAGATCTTTGAGCATGACCTTGCGGGAAAGCTCGTACTCTAAAAGAGGCAAACCAACAGGAGACCTCCGAATTCGGATTCGGAGGTCTCCTTGTGCTTAACGGGAATATCGGCGGGATTATTTTGAGAAGAACCCTTCATCGGGCATCGCAACGGGGTCGTATTTCCACTCCCGAAGGGTGAACATTGTCTGCATCCGAACGACGTTGAAATCCTCACGGAACCGCTGCAGCTTTTCATTGAACGCCTCGACACTCGCCGCACAGACCTTCATCATGCAGTCATACTCACCTGTGACGGAGTAGCATTCGAGGGCGTCACCGAGCTGCGGCAGCTTTTCGGCAAGCCGCGCACGATCCTCGCCGCTTTTCAGCGCAAACAGGATATACGCGATGATGGGCTTGCCGATCTTGGCGGGATCGGTCAGAATGCAGGTGCGGCGGATTACGCCGGCATCTTTCATTTTCGCAATTCGTTTGCTGATTGCGGCAATGGAGAGATCGATGTGTGTTGCGAGCTCCGTTGCCGTTGTATCGGCATTTTCCGAGAGAAGTCGAATGAGTTTTTCATCCACTGCATCCATGACGTTGCCTCCGCTTTCCTTTTTTTCGATACTGACAGGTACTTATTATATCCTACTTTCTGGATTTTTTCAAGAGGGGAAAACGGCGGCGGAGCGGAAGAACCGCAGCGAGACCCATATACAATTTCATCCCGATATTGATAAAAGCCCGTGGGCTTATATCCCATAGCGTTTCTGATCGCTTTTGATCCATGCGCCGAGCAGATTTTTACAGTCGTATATCCTGCGTGTGATCTGCTCATATTGCTTTGCCGTGATACAGGTCTGCTCCATGGAAAGCTGTGCAAGGTATCCCAAAAGGTTCAATTCCGTCAATGCCTGACGCTGATACGCAAGTCGGCGTTCAATCGCAGCGGCGTTTCCGGGCTTTACATATACCTCGTTTGCTCTGCACAGATTTTCGATCGTATTCAGGGCATAGCTCTGTAATTTTGCCACCAGCGTAAACCGGAGCCGTTTCGGAGATTTTTCTGTCGCTGTCATAACATAAGAGCAAAGGTCTTTTGCTTTTACAATGACCGTCAATTCGCTTTGTATAGCTGCCATACTTATTTCTCCGATAAACTCATAGTCCCGGTTCTGCTGATGCCGTGCCGCATTTGCGGCACGGGCTAAAAATTTTTTTGCGTCGCCGCCTTACGGCGGCGGTTAGGTTAGCCGCCTGCGGCGGCAGGTGCGAAG
>JAZRYN010000030.1:0-3309 GCA_045600745.1 Lachnospiraceae bacterium | reverse complement strand
GGGATCAAAGGTCTGATCGGCGCTCCCGTTGACGAATCCGACAAAGTCACGATCACGGGCACGGAAAAGACCGTCGAGCCCCTCGCCGAATTCGGGGGTCTTGACTTCCTCCGCATAGGTGCGGCTGACGGTGTTGATCCTGTCGGCATAGACAAGTCCGCCCTTGAGCATGTTTCCGTCCTTATCGGTGCGCAGCTTGTCAATGGTGAAAAGCTCTTCCGGAAGGCCGGAAATGCGGCTCATGACTTTTGTATTGTAGACGCCCTGGAATTTCAGATTATGAACGGTCATCACGGACCGGATTCCCTGATAGAAGGGGTCGGCGGAAAACTCCGTTTTCAGATAGACGGGAATGAGACCGGTGTGCCAGTCGTTGCAGTGAATGATATCGGGACGATAGCCGAGAGAAGGAAGCACGCTCAGCGCGGCCTTGCAGAAAAAGCAGAACTTTTCGATGTCATAATAGTAATCGGTGTAGGGATAGCTTCCGCCGAAGTATTCTTCGTTGTCGATGAAATCGTAAAGGATGCCGTTCAGCTCGATCTCTTTAACGCCGATATAGCGGTCGCGTCCGTTGAAAAAGGACTGAAAATAACAAACGGTCTTCATCCTGCTCCGGTAGAATTCGGGGATGACGGTATAAGCAGGAAGCATGACGCGGACCTCAAAGGCATCGCGGTCGATGGCGCCGGGAAGAGACCCGATAACATCGGCGAGGCCGCCGGTCTTGATAAAGGGCACGCATTCGGATGCGGCAAAAAGTATCTTTATCATAGCAGACACCTTTCTTTTGATGCCTTTATCATACTATAGAAGAAAGTCTCCCGCAAGCCGTTTTGCAAGAAAGCACGAAATGAAGAAGCGGCGGGCGGAGCAGGAGATCAGAGCGCGTCCAGTGCATGTTTATATTCCGTTAATAAATAATAAAGAATTTATTTACAGATTAAGGCTTGCATTTTAAGTCGGTATGCCGTATATTATGTCTTGCTGCTGCGGGCCATTAGCTCAGTTGGTAGAGCACCTGACTCTTAATCAGGGTGTCTGGGGTTCGAGCCCCCAATGGCCCACGAAAAAAGATCCGAACTTCGGTCATGCCGGGTTCGGATCTTTGTTATCCTCATTTTTTATCCGTCGGGGCGTCAGCCTCCGGTGCGGTTATTCGTGCGGTTCGGTCTCAAGTGATCGGGATTGTTCAGCAGGCACCACAGCATGATAATGATCTGCCCGGGAATGCCGAGAATAAATATGAGCGGGAAAAAATTGCCCGAAAAGGCCCGGAGCGTAGCAACGATGGTCGCTAACGCCGACCACATCAGCAGAGATATGATATAAAAATTTTTGCGTCCGCCGAACCAGACGGAGTTTAAGACTAAAAGCACGATGCAGGAAACAGGCACGGCGTAAAGAAAGCTCAGCGAGAAGACACGCCTGCTGCCGTAGATCCCGACAAGGATCACAAAAGCGAGCGAAGCGATCAGCCAGACCAGAAGCACCGACATGGCCGTGATAAAATAATAATTCCGTTTGGCGCGCTTTTTCCGCTCTTTCGGAGAAGAAGAGAAACGGCTGTCATGCTCTTCGGATATCAGATAATCGAGATCGACTTCATAAATGGCAGCGATACGGATGAGGACCTCAAGATCGGGCAGAGATTCTGCCCGTTCCCACTTGGAGACCGCTTTATCCGAATAATTGAGGGCATCCGCAAGCTGAAGCTGGGTCATGCCGTTCTTCATCCGGAGATCGGCTAAGTTTTTGGCAACGATGTTTTTGACCGGGGTGCCGGCTTCCATGAGCGCCCTCCTTTCTTGCAGTTAGGGGAAGAATATCACAAAACCGGCAGAAAATCAATGTATTTCGCGGATCTAGGCCGCATCCTACTGTGAGTAGAGTCTCTCTACGAACGGTAAAACAGAAGGAGAAAATCTGTTTCCTCCCGGCCCCCGGCCGTAGATTGCGATTTTGCCGTCAGGGATTATACTGAAATAGAATCAAAGATGCCGATACGGCAGAACCGATTTAACTCATTCAAAAAATTTCTGCGAGGAAAAATTGACATGACACCGTATGTATTATTTGCCGACTCGTCCTGCGACCTTCCCGAAGCCCTGATGAAGGAATGGGAGATCCACTGCACCGCCCTTTCTTTTATTTTTGATGACTCCGACCGCATTTACAAAAACTTTGATATGCCGGCAAAGGAATTCTACGACAAGATCCGCGCCGGACATTCCGCAAAAACGTCTGCGGTCAACAGCGCTGCCTTTGAAGAGGCTTTCTCGGTAGAGCTGGAGAAAGGAAACGATATCCTTTATCTCGGCTTTTCAACCGGACTGAGCGCGACCTATCAAAGCGCCTGCGTAGCGGCGGACGAGTTAAGACAGAAATATCCCGACCGCAGGATCCGCACGGTGGATACCTTGTCGGCTTCCGGAGGCTACGGCATGGTCGTCTATCTGACCAGAAAGCAGAAGCTGGCCGGCGCGACCCTCGACGAGGCGGCGCAGTATGCGGAAAATCTTAAGCTTCATCAGTGCCATTGGTTTACGGTGGATGACCTTTCCTATCTGATCAAAGGAGGCAGGATGGTCACGGCGCTCGCCTCTGTCGGCAGCAAGCTGAACATCAAGCCCGTCATGCATATGGATGACGCCGGTCATCTGATCCCGGTCACGGTGGCCCACGGAAGAAAAAATTCGCTCCGTGCACTTGCTGCCCGCTACGGAAAGCTGGCGGAAAAGGTCGGAGAAGGCCCTGTGTTTATCAGTCACGGCGATTGTCTTGAGGATGTGGAATATCTGGAAAAGGTCCTGAAGGAAGAGTGGAACGTCAATGTCGAGCGAGTGGTCGATGTCGGCCCGGTCATCGGCTCGCACACCGGCCCCGGTGTGGTCGCGCTTTTCTTTATCGGAAAGGAGCGGTGAGCCGCTTCCCTGCCCGGCGGAGAGCTGAGCGGCTTCCTTTGGGGGGAGGAAACAGAGAAAATACACGAAAAAGGCGGCCGTGAGGCCGCCTTCGATCATCGTAGCGAGGGGGGGACTCGAACCCTCGACACCGCGGGTATGAACCGCGTGCTCTAGCCAGCTGAGCTACCTCGCCATGGACGCATGGCATAATATACAACGACAGATTCCGAATGTCAAGGGGATTTCTGTAAAAAAATCCGGGCCTAAAATGAAATTTTAAATTCTACACCTTCTGCATGATGCAGCATTTACCTTTGCACAGTATGCATTTACTCCCGCATACTTTATAATGTACTTTGGCTCTGACAACAGGGGAAGGAGTACATCATGAGTAGGGATATCC
>JAZRYN010000029.1:0-3191 GCA_045600745.1 Lachnospiraceae bacterium | reverse complement strand
GGAGGATTTGATGCTGATGACCAGATTATCATAGCCGAGGTCCGTTATCATGGCGACCTTGCGCATTGCGCTTTCGCACAGTCCCTCCGGCGTGATCCCGCCATACCTTTCGATAAGATCCTTATCCAGCGAGCCTCCGTTCACGCCGACGCGGATCGGAACATTTCTTTCCCGTGCGCAGGAGACCACTGCCCGCAGCTTATCGTCGCTGCCGAGATTCCCCGGATTGATCCTGATTTTGTCCGCCCCGTTTTCCATCGCCGCAACAGCGAGTCTGTAGTCAAAATGGATATCGGCGATAAGCGGGATGCGGATCCTGCTCCTGATGGCCGGCAGCGCTTCTGCCGCCTCCCTCGTCGGGACCGTAACTCTGATCAGCTCGCATCCGGCCTCCTCCAGGCGATGGATCTGACCCACTGTCGCTTCGGCATCCTCCGTTTTCGTATTGGTCATGGACTGGATAGCGATCCGGTTCCTGCCGCCGATCTCCACATTTCCTATTCGAACCGTTCTGGTCGGTCTTCTGTCAAACATAGCTTGTGCCTCTGCAGTATCGCTGCAGTCCTTCCTGCCTTTTCTTAATTTCTTATTTTCCGAACAGTCTCGCAACATCATTGAAAAGGACAAAAACCATCAGCCCCATCAGCAGGATGAAGCCGACCAAATGGACCAGCCCCTCAAACCTTGCCGGAACACGCTTTCCGCTGATAAGCTCGATCAGAATGAAAAGGAGCCGCCCGCCGTCAAGAGCCGGGATCGGAAGCAGGTTCATAAAGCCCAGATTCGCATTAAGCAGGATCATCATCATCAGCACATTCAGAGCGGCGTCCTTAAAGCCTCCGGCCTCGGCGCCCTCCTGAACGGCCTGACCGATCGTCTCGACGATCCCGACCGGACCGGAAAGGTCCTTTACGCCGACTCTTCCTCCAATGAGCATACGGAGACTCATGAAGGTATAGCGGATCCAGTATACAACTTCCTTCGCACTATATTTAAACAGGCCCCAAAAGCCGGTCTCCGAGGGCTCCGCATACAGGTTCTCGGCGGAAAAGCCAAGCGCCTCCTGTTCGTAGCGTGAAGGAAGGAAGGTGAAGGTCATTTCCTCTCCGTCACGGAGAACGATCATCGTCAGAAGGCTTCCGTCCATGGGATGAGCGGAAAAATGATCACTCAGGGCTTTGCCGCTTGCGATCGCCGTGCCGTCGATGCTGATCAGCTGGTCACCGGCCTTAACGCCGGCGCTTTCTGCCGGAGAGTCCTCCATTACCGAGCTGATGGTGCAGCCGCTTTCATCCGCCATATAGCTGATGCCCATACGCCAGCCCTCCTGATGGGTGTCGATGGTTTTGGTCAGCTGCTCTCCGCCGCGTTCAAGAACGACCTCCGCCGTGCCGTCAAGCGGGTGATCGAACAGATATAGCGTGATCTCGCGCCCGAGGGAGATGCTTTCTCCGTTGATCGAGCGGATGGTATCGCCGACCATGACGCCGGCCTCCTCCGCGCCGCTTCCCTTTGCCACGGAATAAACGACCGGTTTATTGACTCCGCCGAAGCCGACATAAAAGAACGAGCAGATAAATGCCAGGATAAAATTGAAGCAGGGACCGGCGGCAATGACAAGAAAGCGCTGCCACGCCTTTTTATTGACAAATGCATTCGGCGCGGGGTCATCCTCATCCTCTCCGACCATCGAGCAGGAGCCGCCGAAGGGAAGCGCCTTGATTGCATATTTCGTTTCGCCCTTTCCCCAGGATACGATCACCGGCCCCATACCGAGCGCAAATTCGGTCACACCGATCCCGCAGGCCTTGGCAAGCAGGAAATGCCCTAACTCGTGAAACAGTATCAGAATGCTGAAGATCAGCACGGCAATGACGATTTTCATAAACAGTCTCCTACACGGGCCGCCTTATTTTATCAGCAGCAAAATCAGATAGTAGATTACCGGAGCTGTGACGATCACGCTGTCAAAGCGGTCCATAATACCGCCGTGTCCCGGAATAATATTTCCGTAATCCTTAAGGCTTCTGTCACGTTTGATCGCCGAAGCGATCAGGTCACCGATCTGCCCCAGCACGCTGCCGCAGGCAAACAGGATCATCACCGCAAGCGGCGGAGCCGCAAACAGATCAAAGCTCCTTCTGAAAAGAAAGCCGAAAAGCGCACCGACGGCTGCCGCAAAGATAACGGCGCCGACGGCACCCTCGACCGTCTTTTTGGGGCTCAGCACCGGCGTAAGCTTGGTCTTTCCGATCAGCATGCCGACACAATACGCACCGACATCCGACACCCATGCCGGGAGCAGCACCAGACAGCTGTACAGCATGCTGTCGGTAAGTGCGTCCACCCGGTACAGATAAGACAGCATGACCGGGATATACAAAACAGAAAAAACGGCTGACATCATCTGCCCGGCTGTATATTTCGGAAAAGAGAAAACATAAGTGCCGATAATCAGCAGAAATGCCAAAAGCAGGGCAAATTGAAGCCACTTGTCCCAGCCGAGCCATACCGCCTCCAGATAGATCGCCGCGCCCATATAGGCAGCCGCCTCCAAGCCGGTCTTTCTGAGTCCGAGCGCTTTAAGCATTTCAAACAGCCCGATGAAAGAGACGGCGGCCACGGCAAGAAACAGAACGATCCCGCCGCACCAGAGCGCCGCCGCAGCAAGGACCGTTAAGATCACGCTGCTGCGGAGCCTGATCATAAATGACCTTTTCCGTTCATTGTCCATCGCTGGCCTCGTTTCTGCCGCCGAAGCGGCGGTCCCTGCGGTTATAGATCTCAATGGCCTTTACCAGATCCGCCTTCTTAAAATCCGGCCATAGCAGCTCGGGGAAATACATCTCCGCATAAGCACACTGCCAAAGCATAAAATTCGAGAGGCGCTGCTCTCCGCTCGTGCGGATAAGCAGGTCGGGATCAGGGTACGGAAGCACGGCCGTGTCCAGCCTGTCCGAAATCATTTGCTCGGTGATCGCTTCCGGTTCAAGCTGCCCGGCCTTAACCTCCTCCGCAAGTCTGACCGCCGCCCTTCTGATCTCATCCCGCGCACCGTAGTTCAGTCCGAGGACAAAGGTCATGCGGGAAAAATCCCGGGTATCCCGTTTGAGGTCATTGATCCCGCGGATCAGGTCCTCGTCGAAGCGGCTCATGTCGCCTATCGTTTCGACCTTGATATTTCCTTCAAA
>JAZRYN010000028.1:0-9941 GCA_045600745.1 Lachnospiraceae bacterium | reverse complement strand
TTCAGCGTCAGCCCGAGCGCTGCGCAAGGCCTGCTCTTCGACAATGGCATGAACAAACTCGGACCGCGCCGATTCGACAGCCTCAGCATTATCGTCAGCAGATGCTGCCGCGGTAAAGGCAATGCACATTACAGCGGCGAGTAAAAATGTAATCGTACGTTTCATGGAATTACCTCCTCTTTCAGAATGATTCGTTTTGGCCTGTTGCATTTTGAAGAATGGGCAAGGCGTTTTTTCAAAAGAATCGCCTCCTTGATTCTCTTTATAACCCATAAACGAATGAGTGTGCCGATATTGGACACTACGGGATCGTTTTTTGTTATTGTCGTTTTTTTGACTGAGGAACAGGTAACGTCCTTTGCCCTTAAGACCTTCGAAGCTAAAACTCGGGCTAAAACTCGGTCAATGATGAAGCTTGAAAGATAAACGCTATTATGCTATCATTCGTATTAATCGGCGAATAGTTCCACAAACGAAAATGTATGAAGTGTACTTACTGTAAGGGATAAAACTCTCGGCTTTACCTGTGACGAATGGCACAATTGCTTTTATGAGAACATTAAAAGTAAAGATATTGACAGGAGTTTGCATTATGCTGATTTATTTACAAGTGCTGGAAACACCGGAAGAGAAGTCGCTCTTTGAACAGATCTATCGGGAATACCGAGGCCTGATGTATCACGTGGCTTACGACATTTTGCATAACGAGCATGATGCCGAGGATGCGGTGCATCAGGCATTCGTAAAAATAGCGGAAAATATTAAAAAAATCGATGCTCCGGTGTGTCCAAAAACACATAGCTTCGTCGTTACAATAGTTGAACATCAGGCAATAGACCAGTACAGACGGTTACAAAAACACCCTTCTGTCGAATTGCTCGAGGAAATTCAAGGCGCACCCTTTCATTATGAAGGGGAGAACGGTTTATCAAAATGCATCTTGAAATTGCCCGTCAGATATCGGGAAATGATCTTGCTTCGCTATCATCAGGGCTACACGGTCAGAGAGATCGCAAAAATGTGGGGGCTGTCGCTGTCGGCGGCGATCAAACTGGATCAACGGGCAAAAAATAAATTGAAGAAGCTGTGTGAGGAGGAGGGGATCCTGTGATAAGCGAGGATATGCTGAAAGAAGCAGCGGCTGAAGCTGACAGGGCGATCAGGGACGCGCTTCCCGCTCCGGCAGAATGCAAGCATGAGTTTTCCCCGGCGTTTCAAAGAAAAATGCGCCGGATCTTTCGCCAAGCAAGGCACCCGGGAATCGATAAGCTGCTTAAATATGCAGCCGTTTTTTTTCTTGCAGCAGTCCTTGCCGGCAGTGTATGGCTGACCGTTGACGCTAAAGCAAGAGCGGCTTTTTCCGTGTGGATGCGGGAGCGGCATGAGACATTTGCCGAATATAGATCTTCAGGGAAAACACCGTAAAAAGACGAAACAGCGGATCATGAATGATCATGGTTGCCGGAAGGATATTCGGATATAGAAAGACACGATATTGCCGGCTCGCCGGTCATTGTGTATAAGGTCGGATCCGGAAGGATCATCCGGCTCAGCGGCTTACGCGGCGGGGATGCCGCAAGCCTGTTTGTCAGATCCGATGATACTAAGATGACCCCGATCGAATGGGGAAATACGATTGCCGAATATTATGAAGCCGATGATCAACAGAAGGCGGAGGCTTTGGTGTGGAGCTCGGAGGACGGAAAAACATGGTTCTGCCTTACCGCTTATGAAGAAAAAGAGGTCTTGATAAAAATGACCGAGAGTGTTGTGGAAAAATAATTTACAGTATTTTGAGAACGGCGGCGATCGCTGCCGCAGGAATTTCCAAAGAAGAAAAACCGGCTGTCCTGACGGGACAGCCGACCGGACAGAAGCGGTCTATTCGCGGGAACGGGCAGCATATCCGGAAGCGCTCATCTTAAAAAATACCGTATCCCGGATTCCCGATATCAAAGATGATCAAATAGGCGATCATAAAGGCAAGCGCACCGAGGAGCAGCACCAGACAGGCCCAAAAGCCCCACGGCTGCGCCTTTTTGCTTTGCAGAGAGGCTTCTGTCCGATAGTGATCGATGGCATTATGGGCCTGCTCGATCCGTTTATCCTTTTCCTTTATCAGCTCTTCCATGTAGCCGATATACTGATGCTTATCCCGCAGCTCCGTCTTCAGATCGGAGAGCTGACTGATATATTCGGCTTCTTCCTTTGAGCTGAATTCATGCTCTATTCCGAATGCGGCGTCGACGGAGATCCCTAAAACGGCACAGATATATCCCGTGGTAAAAATGGTCGTGGCTTTGGAACGGTCGGAAAAAAAGTTGTTGACCGTGTTGACGGAGAATGCGTCAATCGAAAAGCGCTCCGAGATCCTGTCGGCAATATCCTGATTGGTTAACCCCATTCGGTTTCTGGCTTCCTTGCACAGATCCTTGATGCGAGTGTGAACATCGGCATACACTAATTCATCCGACACAGGTTTTTGCTCCATAATGCCCTCCGTTTGCTGCTTTATCCTGTCGTTTGTCACATCTTCCGATTCATCCTCATTGTTTCTAAAAACATCGTGGATTGTAAAATTTTCCGATTTGATTTGAAGGTTCTGTGTTGACACTGGAAAGAGAAGATCATTATTGTTTTGCCAGACAAGGGAATTTTGCTGACATCATAATAATGAAGGAGTTGATTCCAATGTTCTCAGACAATAATACTATAGATTCCCGGGATGTCAAGCGCACGGAGAAAGGAAAAATGACCTTTCGGTGAAGGAAAAAAGTCTTTTGCAGGGTCTGTTCCCGGAAGGGCCTGTCCTGCTAAGGATAAATAATAGAAAACGGAGGGAAAAATTATGGAAATGCAGTTTCGTATCTGCAGGATCTGCGGAAACATTGTTGGGATCGTTAATGATTCCGGGGCGCCGATCTATTGCTGCGGACAAGAAATGGAGACGCTTGTGCCGAACACAGTGGATGCGGCGTTTGAAAAGCATGTCCCGCAAATCGCACAAAATGGCTGCGCGGTCCATATTCGCGTCGGAGAGGAGGCTCACCCCATGACGGCGCAGCATTATATCCAGTGGATCGCCATCCGGACGAAGGCCGGGGCGCAGCGGAAGGAGCTTCACCCGGGAGAGGCTCCCGAGGCGGAATTTGCGCTTTGTGAAGGGGACGAATCGATCTGCGCTTACGCCTATTGCAATCTGCACGGCCTTTGGGGCAGTAAGGCAGGCGCTGCGGAAAGCGGCGAGGAAGGGCGATAAGCCCTTTTGCCGAAACAGGTCTGCGGAAACGTGAATGAAAGGCGTAGGAGGAACAACTATGACGGCAAAAACTCAAAAATGGCTTAATACAGGGGCTTTTCTTGGCATGGTCGTTGTCAATGCGCTTGCGAACATTATTCCGATCGGCATCGGAAGCACCGGAGAGGTTTCTCAAAAATATCCCAACTTATTTACCCCGGCGCCGGTCACCTTTGCCATATGGGGCGTGATCTATCTGCTGATGGGAGTGTTTGTTCTTTACCAGTGGGGGCTGTTTGACGCCGGCAGAAACAGCGATGTGATCCGCCAAAAAACAGGGCTGTGGTTTGTTATCAGCTGCGTTCTGAATATCGGCTGGATCTTTGCGTGGCATGGCGACGTCATATGGCTTTCGGTGATCCTTATCGCAGCGCTCCTTTTGTCGCTGATCGTGCTCGGCCGCCGCTGCCGCATAAGCGGAATGCGGACAGTGGATCATCTGTGCGTAACGGCCGGCTTCGATATCTATTTCGGATGGATCATTGCGGCCACGATCGCCAATATCAGTGTGTTTTTAACAAAGCTCGGCTGGAACGGTTTCGGACTGCCGGACACTTTCTGGACGGCAGCCGTCCTGCTTGCCGGCGCAGGTATCGGAATGGCGGCCGTTTTCTTCTCGCGCAGGCTGCTTACGGCAGCAACGTTGATCTGGGCCTATACGGGGATCCTGATCCGTCATATTTCTCAGGACGGCGAGAAGGGAGAGTATCCCGTCGTCATCGCCTTTGCCATCGCCGGGATCGTGCTGCTTGCCTGCAGCATTTTCCTTGCCTGCGTAAAAAGGCGGAGAGGCTGTCCGGACGAGGAGAAAAAGGCATAGCGGCAGCGCTTAAGGCGCCGGAAAAAACAAAGCAGCGGGAAAGATGATCCCAGGAAGGAGGCTGATCAATGAAAAGCATCACAACACTTCATCTTCAATATGCCCATCGCTTTTACGGCTTTATGGGCGAGGCACAGTATCTTCACGGGCACACGGGGATCTTGACGATCGAGGTAGAAGACTCGGTCGATCCCGGCGTAAATATGGTGTTTCCCTGCAACGAGATCAAGAAGACCGCCTGGAGCGTCCTGAAAAATTTCGACCATGCGCTGATCCTACGGGAGGACGATCCTCTGCTGCCGGCGGTACTCGGCGTCTATGAGGAGCAGGGCATCCGCTGGGGCGCTCCGCAGAATACCATGACCGGAGCCGCGTTCCGCACGGAGCTTGCGGAGGCATTTCCGGAATGCCGTCTGGTGGTGACGAAAGAAAGCATGACCGTAGAGGGGATGATCAAAATCGTATACGACCTGCTTAAGGACAAGCTGAATATCGTCAAATTGACATTTACGAGCGGAGATAACGCAGCCAGTGAGGAATATGAGACTTACGGCAGCATTGACCGCTGCCCCCTGTGCGGGATCGCCCTTAACGAAAACGGGGTCTGCCCGAAGTGCGGATACAGACGCTGAGGCCGTGCGGGAATGCGGCACAGCCTTAAAAGAGAGGCGCTTTCGCCCGCAGCGTTTGAGCTTGCGGCGAAGGAGGGAAAAATAACGCCCTTATTTTCCGCACCTATGTTATAATAGCATTACCATTATTCGAAACGGAGGGCGCAGGGATACCGCATCTTTGCGCCGCCGCCTTTCCGCAGAGGAACAGGCGGAAAAGATCAAAGACTTCAGAGGTGCGTTCATGGAGAAAACGTATAAGGGCTGGCAGGAGTGGAAAGAGCCGGGCGAGCAGAGGGAATATACCGAGGCGGCGCCGCTTCTCGGAAAGGACGGGACGCTGCTTGCCGCCGGCTGGGCAAGGCACGGGATCTTTCAGTATGACCGAAACGCCGTAAAGCACAAAATGCGCCGGAAGGAGTGGGATTTCTACCAGATCTCGAACGGCTCCTTCATGGTACAGATAAATTTCGCCAACATTTCGCTGGGCGGCTATGCCTCGGCCATGCTGGTGGATCTGAAAAAGCACAAGATCCTGGCGAACGCCATGTCGCCGTTCGTGGGCGGAGCGGACCGCTACGTGCTGCCGCCGCGGGGAGATGCACCGAATACGGTGAATTTTACCGTGGGCGGAGCAGCCTTTTCTGCGGAGACCGGTGAGACGGTGCGGCGTCTCAGCTTTCACAGCCGGGATGTGCAGGCGGAGTTTTCCATGGATATCGCTCCCGGTCAGGAAAACATCACCACGGTCCTCCCCTTTGCGGGCTTTCCCGACCGCTATTTCATGACCACGAAGCAGAACGGCATGCCCTGTGAGGGCGTTTTTCGCGTGAAGGGGGCAGAGTACCGCTTCTCAAAGGAGGATACCTTCTGCGTGCTTGACTGGGGCAGGGTCTGCACGCCCTACCGGCTGGTCTGGTACTGGGGAAACGGATCGGCCTATATTGACGGACCGGACGGGAAAAGGCACCTGTTCGGCTTTGAGATCACCTGGGGGATCGGGGATGAATCGCACGCCACGGAGACCTGCCTGTTTTATGACGGAAAGGCGCACAAGATCGGGCCGGTGGACGTAGAGACCTTCCCTAAGCCTGACGGCTATGAGAAGCCCTGGCGCTTTATCTCCCGGGACGGGCGCTTCGAGATGACCATGCAGCCCTTCTATGACCATCATTCGGACCTGAATGCAGGAGTCATGCGCATGCATTCGCATCAGGTGCACGGCCTATGGAGCGGAAGCGCCACTCTGGACGACGGCACGATCCTGCAGATAAAGGACATGTATGCCTTCTGCGAATATGTGGAAAACAGATGGTAGAAGCAAAAGCGGGGGCGGCGGCACGCCCCCGCCGCCGTTTACCTGCCGCCGGAAGGATTCAGGCAAAAGCGCAGAAAAGGAAAAGCAATGAACGATGTGCGAATTACAGTGATCCGAAAAACGGAATATCCCGACCTGATGGCCCGGTATGAGAATCCGATCGAGCATGCCTGTGAGCTGCAGGAGGGGAAGGTCTTTTTTTCGCGCGGCGGCGGCTGCCCGGAGGGGCTTTGCGCCAGTGCATGGGGCAGTATGGAAGCGTTCGTAAAGGAGCTTGCCCGCGGGGGCGGGAATTTTTTTGACGGATGGATGAAGGATCCGAAGTCTGCGATGATTTCCTGCAATGACGGCTTTCGCCCGGTCAGCTTTCTGTTGGAGACGGCTGAAGATCAGGAAAAGCCGGATGCACTGCCGGAAAGCACGGGGTTTAGCGCGGCAGAGGCGAAAGCCATTGCCCGGGAAGAAAAAAGCTGAGAGCTCCCGAAAGAGAAGAAGGAAGGCGGAAAATTGGCACTTGATCTTACGATACGGACCCGGGAAGACCTGATCCGGGCGATCGATGACTTCGGCTTCGTGCCGCTTTTTAAAAACAGCATCCCGGGCTTTTCCGTAGAGGAGCACGCGGCCCCTGAGGTCTGGTATAAGGATGGCACGGACGATTGGCCGGTCTGGAGCTGGAAGGGGCCGGTCATCCGTGAGAGACACTGCGCCTACGGCAAATTTTTTGAAAAAAAGGCAGTATTCGTCAGCCGGGAGTGGTTTGCGGATCTTGCCAATTACCGGCGCGACGGCTACGACTTCGACGCACGCTGGGATGACGGTCTGGCTTTTCTGGGCGATAAGGACCTGTATGAGCTGGTTGCGCAAAATGCACCGATTGCCTCGACGGCCTTGAAGAGGCTCGGCGACTACGGAAAAGGCGGGAGAAAGGGCTTTGATACCTGCATGAACCGTCTGCAGGCGCAGGGCTATGTGCTGATCGGCGACTTTGTTTATGCACGGAACAAAAACGGCAAAGAGTACGGCTGGGGCATCGCGGAATATACGACGCCGGAGCGCTTTTTCGGTGACGGCTGGCGGGAAGAAGCTTACCGGAAAACGCCGGAGGAATCGTATGAACGGATCCTCCGGCATTTGAAAAAGATCCTTCCGCACACGGAGGACGCCGCCCTCCGGCGGATGATGAGATAAAACGGAAAAAAAGAGGCGGCAGAGAGGCTGCGGAGAAGACGACAAAGGAGTGTCCGAAGAAAAAGGCGGTCCCCTTTCTTTTGATGCGGCGGCCCATCCGAAAAATGCGGAAAGAACCTTTTTGGCGGCAGAAAACGTCTCGGCCCGGACAAAATCCGCAGCGGCGGGACAAGAACTGCCGTGATCGGCAGTTTTTCAACATTTTTCTCCCGGGGTCTAAGCGAATTAACAGTAGCGGATCGGTGAAAGAGAAGCTACAATCAAAATGCAGTAGAGCACGTAGATCCGGCGCGAAGCCTGCAGCCGATGCAGGAAGCCGTGTTTTCGGATCATTTGAGAAGAAAGAGAGGATCAACTATGAAAAAAGTAATCGCACTGCTTCTTTCCCTGACTTTATGTCTCGGCCTTTGTGCCTGCGGAAGCGGGAGCAGCGGAACGACTGCGCCTTCCGCGACAGAACCGTCTGCGACAGAACCGTCCGCATCCGAGCCGAAGACGACAGAAGTCCAATCGACGGAAGCGGAATCCACAGCCGCTCCGGAGACCGAACCCGCTATTCAGGGGGATGTTTTCGGAACGGGGGCTGCCGGCTCTAACGGCGCGGCGGCGTGCGCAAGCGAGATCGCATCAAAGATCGCGACGGACATCCTTGCCCGCGGCGGAAATGCTGTAGATGCAGCGGTCGGCATGATCTATGCCGTCGGCCTGCTGGAACCGGCAGCTTCCGGCATCGGCGGTGCCGGCCAGATGGTCATTTATCTGGCGGACCAGGACAAATATGTATCCCTTGAGTATATGACTCAGGCGCCCGGAGCGGCTGTGACAGGAAAGCTGGACACTTCT
This sequence comes from Lachnospiraceae bacterium, assembly GCA_045600745.1. Classification (GTDB taxonomy): domain Bacteria; phylum Bacillota; class Clostridia; order Lachnospirales; family Lachnospiraceae; genus UBA6987. The sequence continues at coordinate 1,860 of JAZRYN010000028.1, read as the reverse complement.
TCCTCGGACACGCCCCCTTCTCCGGAATCCATTGCTATTCCCGGTGTTGTTCACGGAACCCTTACGGCTCTGGAGACCTACGGCACCATGACCCCGCGCGAAGTCCTTCAGCCGGTCATTGATCTTGCCCGCAGCGGCTTTGCTGTGACCAGCCGCTGGAATACCAACATCGAAGGCCGTTATGAGAACCTGTCCGCTTATCCTTATACGCTTGGCCTGTATACCGACGAAGGCTTCCTTTATAACGTCGGAGATACGATCACGAACAATGACCTGGCCGATACGCTGGAATTTATTGCCGATAACGGCATAGAAGGATTTTATAACAGCGATTTCACGCAGAAGATGGTTGACTACATCCAAAGCGTGGGCGGTGTTCTGACCAGAGAAGATTTTGCACAGTACAAGTCTGTATGGCGCGATCCGGTGTCTACGGATTACCGCGGCTATAAGGTGTACACCACCGGCGGTCCCTCCAACGGAGGCGTTGCGCTGCTGGAAATGCTGAACATCGTGGAGAATTTCGACCTGGCGGGTTACGGCTTTGATAGCCCCGAGACAGTTGAAATTATGGCGGACGCCTATGCGCTTGCTTATCAGGACGCGGTTTCCTTCCTGGCGGATCCCGATTATTATGATCTGCCTGTTGAGGAGATGTCCTCAAAGGAATACGGCACGGAGCGTGCCAAGGCCATTACGGTCGGTGAGCGGATCAAGACCGCAAAGGCAGGCAAGCTGACGGCAACACTTTCGGAGACCGGTGAAAAGGTTCTGGCAGACTACACGCCCGATCAGGGCGGCACGACGCATCTGGTGTGCGTGGACAAGAGCGGCAACGTTGTTTCCACCACGAACACCAACGGGATCAATTTCGGCTCGGCTGTTGCGGTGCCCGGTACCGGTTTCGTTTTTACGGCTCATTTAAGCAACCTGAACAATACCAATAATGCCCGCATCAATCAGTGCATGCCGTACATCCGTGTCCGTTCCACGACCTGCCCGACGATTGTCGCCGGTCCGGATGGCAAACCGGTTCTTGCCATCGGCTCTCCGGGCAACTGGGCCCTTGTGTCCGCCGCCTTTGAAGGCATCGTGAATTACATCGACTCCGGCATGAATGTTGCAGAAGCCATCAATGCACCCCGCAGCTACCGTGACGGCATCAGCAAAACACTGACGATCGAAGGCCGCTACAGCGAAGAAACGCTGAAAAAGCTGGAGGAAATGGGCTTCGAGCTGGAAGATACGAACCTTGAGTACAGCTCTCATGTCGGCAATCTTGCCGGTATCCAGATCAATGAGGACGGCTCCCTGATCGCCATAGGCGACAACCGCCGCCTGTACGGCGCCTCTGCCTACTAATGACTGACCGCGTCGGTATTTAAAAAAGGAACCAATCAATGCGAGAAGAACTTCTTATAACAATTGTAATGTTTGGGATCAGCATTGCCGGCTCCCTTCTGACGAAGAATGACCGAAAAAAGTCAACGCTCTTTTTACTGCTTGCCGCATTGGGCGGAAGCCTTGCGGCAGGCATGGGCGTGCGCTTCCGGGAGATCGTCGAGGGACCCTTCGGCTTTCTGGATTCCGTGCTCTGCGTGGTCTGTGCAGCGCTGTTCGTCTGGCTGCTGCATACCACCGGCTTCTTTGAAGCCATGCTTGACCGTGTCCTTTGCATTCGCAGCCGGGCGCTGAAGGCATGCGGCGTGTTCTTTGTCATTGCCCTTCCCGCCATGCTGACCGGATTTGCCGCAATGTCGCTTCTTACCTCCGGTAAGGCGGCGGCACGGCGCATGAAGGAAAGCGGGATGAGTGATAAGGAGATCGGCGCGGATATTGCAGCCGGTGCATTTATCGGAA
>JAZRYN010000027.1:0-5523 GCA_045600745.1 Lachnospiraceae bacterium | reverse complement strand
CCCGCTCCGGCGGCTGCCCCTGCCCCTGCGGCTGCGCCTGCCCCTGCGGCTGCGCCTGCTGCCGCTCCTGCCGCTGCGCCTAAGGCTGCCGCTCCTGCTGCTGCCGGCGGAGTGAACGTGGAAGCTCAGGTCATCGGCAAGATCTTCAAGGTCATCGCCAAGGTCGGCGACACCGTAGAAGCCGGTGATGATATCGTTATTATGGAATCAATGAAGATGGAGATCCCGGTGGTGGCTCCCGAAGCCGGCACTGTGTCAGCTATCAATGTAAAGGAAGGCGACGCCGTAGAAGTTGGTGACGTGATCGCAACGTTAGGCTGATAATTTCTTACGGAGGGTCTTATTTATGGGCAATATTGCAGAAACTTTTGCCAATTTGGCACAACAAACTGCCTTTACGAGCCTGACGTGGGGAAACTATGTGATGATCCTCATCGCCTGCGTGTTCCTGTATCTGGCTATCGCAAAGGATTTCGAACCGCTGCTGCTGACGCCTATCGCCTTCGGCATGCTGCTGGTTAATATTTTCCCCGGTATTATTGCCAAGCCCACGACCACCTATCTGAATGAGAACATGGAAGAGATCGCGGTCGTGGAATTTGACGGCGAGGATCTGGAAGCGGCATTTCAGGTCTGCGTGCCGAGTGAGAGCTCGACGGAAACGAAATATGTCCTGAAGGATGCGGCCGGTGTCGATCAGGTGAAGATCACGGCGGGCCGCAAGGCCTCCGGCGAGCTGAAATCGTTAGAGGACAGCGTCGCCGAATTGAAGGCAGCTTTGGAGAACAAGAAATTTTCAACCAAGGAAAATGCCGCGGGTCTGCTGTATTATTTCTATAAGCTGGATGAATGGGCGGTCCTGCCGTGCCTGATCTTTATGGGCGTCGGCGCAATGACGGACTTCGCTCCGTTGATTGCGAACCCCATGAGCTTCCTGCTTGGTGCAGCGGCACAGTTCGGTATCTATGTGGCTTACTTTGCCGCGATCCTGCTCGGCTTTACCGGCAAGCAGGCGGCCGCCATCTCTATTATCGGCGGCGCCGGCGGCCCGACCTCGATCTTCCTGGCGTCCAAGCTTGGACAGTACCAGCTGATGGGCCCGATCGCCGTAGCAGCGTATTCCTACATGTCACTGGTTCCGCTGATCCAGCCGCCGATCATGCGTGCGTTTACCTCCAAGGAAAACCGCAAGATCAAAATGGGTCAGCTGCGTCCGGTCTCCAAGCTGGAACGCATCCTCTTCCCGATCATCATTACCATCGTTGTGGCAATGATCCTGCCGACCACCGCTCCCCTTATCGGTATGCTGATGCTCGGCAACCTGTTCCGTGAATGCGGCGTTACCCGCCAGCTGCAGGAGACCGCTTCCAATGCCCTGATGTACATCGTGGTCATTCTGCTGGCGACCTCCGTCGGTGCGACCACCAGTGCGGAAGCGTTCCTGAACCTCAACACCCTGAAGATCGTCATTCTTGGCCTTGTTGCCTTCATGTTCGGCACCTTCGGCGGCGTGGTTCTCGGCAATGTCATGTGCGCAGCCAGCGGACGCAAGATCAATCCGCTCATCGGCTCGGCAGGCGTTTCTGCCGTTCCCATGGCGGCCCGTGTGTCCCAGAAGGTCGGCGCCCAGGAGGATCCTACGAACTTCCTGCTGATGCATGCCATGGGCCCGAACGTGGCCGGTGTTATCGGCACCGCTGTGGCTGCCGGCGTATTCATGGCCATTTATGGCATCTGATCGATAAGCCAATGATAAACAGACCGGGGAAGTCTTTGACTCTTCCCCGGTTTTGTCGTATAATTGAGCGGCAGTCCTCTGAGGAGGAAGGTTCGCGAAAGGGGTTCTGATATGGAAGAAAAGAGAAGACCGGTAAAGATTACCGAAACCGTGCTGCGTGACGGCCACCAATCGCTGATTGCGACCCGGATGACTACAGATCAGATGCTGCCGATCATTGAAAAGATGGATAAGGTCGGCTACTATTCTGTGGAGATGTGGGGCGGGGCGACCTTTGATGCTTGTCTGCGTTTTCTGGATGAAGATCCCTGGGAAAGGCTGCGCGTCCTGCGTGACGGCTTCAAGCACACGAAGCTCCAGATGCTCTTCCGGGCTCAGAATATTCTGGGCTACCGCCACTATGCCGATGATGTCGTGGAATACTTTGTGCAGAAATCCGTTGCCAACGGCATTGATATTATCCGCATCTTTGACGCGTTAAATGATGTTCGCAATCTCCAGACGGCAGTCAGGGCGACAAAGAAAGAGGGCGGTCATGTGCAGACGGCCATTTCCTACACGCTCGGTGAGCCGTATACCGTTGAATATTTCTGCCGCCTCGCCAAACAGATGGAGGATATGGGGGCCGATTCCATCTGCATCAAGGACATGGCCGGACTCCTGATTCCTTATGAAGCGTCAAGGCTGGTGAAGGCGTTAAAGGAGACCGTAAAGGTGCCGATCCAGCTGCATTCACACTATACCAGCGGCGTAGCGGCCATGAGCTATCTGCGTGCGGTAGAGGCCGGCTGCGATATCCTTGACACGGCCATGAGCCCCTTTGCCCTCGGCACCTCTCAGCCGGCAACGGAGGTCATGGCGAAGACCTTCCAGGGCACGCCCTATGATACCGGACTTGATCAGCCGCTTTTGTTAGAGATCGCCGATTATTTCCGCCCGCTGCGCGAGGAATGCCTGGCAAGCGGACTGATGAACCCGAAGGTGCTCGGAGTCGATATCAACACCCTGAAATATCAGGTGCCCGGCGGTATGCTGAGCAATCTGGTGAGTCAGCTGAAGGATCAGCATGCAGAGGATAGATTCTATGATGTGCTGAAGGAGATCCCCGCGGTCCGTGAGGATCTGGGCATGCCGCCGCTTGTGACGCCTTCCAGCCAGATCGTGGGGACGCAGGCGGTCATGAATGTGCTTTTCGGCAGCCGCTACAAGGTGGCCACCAAGGAGACCAAGGCGCTGCTGCGCGGCGAATATGGTCAGACGGTACGGCCCTTCAATAAAGAGGTGCAGCGGAAGGTCCTGGGCGAGGACGCGGAGATCATTACCTGCCGCCCGGCGGACCGGATCCCGAATGAGCTGCCGAAGCTGCGCGAGGAGTGCGGAGAATACCTTCAGCAGGAGGAGGACGTCCTGACCTACGCACTGTTCCCGCAGGTGGCGGTGAATTTCTTTAAGGCACGCGCGGCCGGTTTCCCGGAGAAGGCGAAAAAGGCTGCCGGGGAAAAGGCGGAAAAAAAGGCGGAAAAGAGTGCGCCGGCAGAGCCTGCGGCAAAGGGAGAGAGCGTTCGGCTCGTCCCTGCGGCTGCCCCGTTCCTTGGGGCGATACCCGGATTTATCCCGCCCGTGGGCGCACCCCTCCCGACCTTTGACGCCGGAAATACCGCCGAGGGAAAGGGCAGCGTCAACGGCGCTGAGGTCAGCTATAAGATCGAGTGCATCGGATAAGTCTGCTTTCGGAAAGGTGTGACGAAGCAAGGAGAGGATATGGGAGAAAAGGAAGAATTGAAGCAGGCGCCGGTACAGGATACCGGGGATAAAAAGGGGAAGGGACGCTCCGGGAAGAACAAAAATCTGATTTTTTATCCGCTCGGTACAGTCGGACGGGATATGATGTATTTCCTGTTCAATAACTACATCCTGACCTATATCATGCTGACCAAGCAGCTGACGAAGGAACAGCTCATGGCCATCAGCGGCATCATGGTCGCTGCCCGCGTCTTTGACGCGCTGAATGACCCGATCATGGGAAACATTATCGAGCAGACCCGGACCAAATGGGGCAAATTCAAGCCTTGGCTTCTGGTCGGCGTCTGCACGACTTCGGTCGTGATCTATCTGGCGTTCAATTCAAAGCTGCAGGGCTGGTCCTTCATTACCTTCTTCGGGATCATCTATTTTGCCTACAGCATCACCTATACGATGCATGATATTTCCTACTGGGGCATGATCCCGGCGCTTTCGCGCGACGCGGACCTGCGCAATCAGTTCACTTCGAGAGCGACCCTGTTTGCCGGTATCGGTTCCACGTTAGCTTCCGTTCTGATCCCGGCCCTGACGGTCGGCGAAAATGCGCTCGGCGGTAGTGCGGGAAAGGCCTACGGCATAGTTGCGCTCGTCATTGCGCTCATCGGGCCGCTGTTCATGCTCTTTACGCTCTTCGGCGTCAGGGAAAACCGTGACGACGAGGAGGAGCGGATGAAGCTGAATTTCAGAAGGATCTTCCGCACCATTACCCAGAACGACCAGTTCCGCTGGATGATCGTGATTTTCCTGCTACAGCAGATCGCAAACCAGATCGTGCTGGGCGGCATCGGGTCGTATTTTATCTATTTCCGCTACGGCTACGAGGGCAACCTGTACGCGGTCTTCTCCATTGTCGGTGTGGCGGCGACAGCGGTCCTGATGCTGACCTATCCGATGCTTTCCCGTCGATTTCAGCGGAAGCAGCTGATGACCTTCGGCATCATTATGGTCGCTGCCGGAAGCGTGCTGGAACTGATCGCCGGATATATCATGCCGGCGGACAGCGTGAGCTTCTACCTGATCACGGTCGGCTATATGATCGTCAACGTCGGCCTGTACGGCTTCTATCTGATCATGATGATCTCGATCGTCAATACGGTCGAGTATAACCAGTTAAAGACCACGCACAGAAATGAAGCCATCATTACCTCGATGCGCCCGCTGCTGACGAAAATGGGCAGCGCGATCGTTGTGGCGCTTACCTCGCTGACCTATTTGATCCTGAATGTGACCGATAAGACAAATGAGATCGCCTCCTTCGAGCAGCAGGCAGAGACGGGAGCCATCACGGATGCGGCCCGCCTTGAGGGCATCAACGCGGTCATAGCCGGCATTTCCGGCGGTCAGAAGAACGGTCTGCTTCTTACGATGATCGTTGTACCGCTCGTGTTCGGCTTTATTTCCTATCTGCTCTATCAGAAGCATTATAAGCTGGACGAAAAGACCTATGAAGAGATCTGCCGTCAGTTAGAGGAAAAAGGAATGGTGAGATCGTAAGCCCTTCTCATAATGAAAAGCGGGCCTTCCGGCAGCTCCGGATGGGCCCGCTTTTTCTATATGTCCAGCGCACAGAGATCGTCAAGGGTCTCACGCCTTACGGCAACACGGCTTTCCTTTTTGCCGAGCATGACCACGGGAGGCCTCGCTGCCCGGCTGCGGACAGCTTCCGCGGAGCAGCGGAAAGAACCGTCTGTGCTTACGCAGATGAGATCGCCCCGTGCGGTATCTGCCGGAAGGGAAACGCTCCGCTGCAGGATATATCCGCCTTCGCAGCAGCGTCCGGCGAGATCGAAGATCTCGCTTTTTTCCGTGGCCCGGCTGCCGTGCAGCACGGTATGCTGAGCGCCGCCCGGGCCGAAGAGGGGATCGTCCGTCATGCCGCCGTCCACGATCAGATAGCTCCGGCTGCCGGGGGTACGTTTTACCGCGATGACGGAATAAACGGCCATACCGGCGCCAGCGGCGATGCCGAAGCCGCTCTCCAG